>CAMZMA010000118.1 GCA_947311815.1 uncultured Flavobacteriaceae bacterium | reverse complement strand
CTATTAAAGAAAGTGCTGAACTTTTAGGAGTAATTCCCTTAACAATCCGAAACCATATTAAAAACGGTAACATTAAAGCCGAAAGATTAGGGCGTAAATATTACATTCTACACTCGGAGTTATTCAATGCCTTAAATGAAGTTAAATCATTAAAATACAAAAGATAAGGCTATGAATACACAAAGTAAACAAAGCCTTAAAAAGTCTTTTGATAACGGACAAGGCAAAAGTAAGAAAAGAACTACACAACTTCAAACCATATTTGAATATTTGCAAAATCACGTAGCAACTGCATCAATGGTAACCGATGCAACTGGCATACCTCAAAAGTGCATCACGAGGTATAAGCGTGGTTTAGAAAAAGTAGGTAAACTAAAAGAAGTCAAAAAAACGTATTGTAAAATAACAGGTTTTAGGGCGTGGTATCTTACTTCAAATCCCGATTTTTTCACTACATCCAATCAAACAAAACTTTTTTAATATGAAAGCAATACACGTATTAAACAAGTTAGCATTGAAGAGGTTAGAATTTAGATACCCAAGTATGCCAAAACACGCCATACCTCTACCAAAATACACAGACAGGACTTCTAACGGTTTAACAAAAGCCGTCATTGATTTTATCGAGTTAAACGGTTATCAAGCCGAACGGATAAGTGCCACAGGCAGACAATTAGACAAACGAAAAACCTATACAGATGTTTTAGGCAATACACGAACTATTGGAAGCGTAAAATGGATAAAAGGAAGTACCCAAGTAGGTGCAGCAGATATTTCGGCTACAATTAAAGGGCGTTCTGTTAAGATAGAGATAAAATGCAAAGCCACAGGCGACAGATACCAAAGTCAAGGACAAATTGACTATCAAAAGAAAATTGAGCAAGCTGGTGGCGTTTATATCATTGTCAGAACCTTTGAGGATTTTTACAACTGGTACAATAATTTCATAAAATAGGGTATGGCAAGTGATAAAGAAAAATATTTTAATTTTCCTATACAGTTGCTAGAGGGTTTTTTGTTAAATGACAAACAAGTTTTAAATGATATTCTCTATTACGCTATTTATAAGCATTATTTAGATTATTTAGGGTATGGAAATAAAAAATTAGCAATAAAAGAAACTAAAATTTTTTTTAATGTTTCATTAGCAGATGATAATAAAAGTTTAGAACGTGGAGAAATCTTGATTGATAGTTTGCCGTCAAACAGCCCTATGGTTGGTCTTAATCTTTCTATTTTTTGGGATTATTACAAAAATGAAAAGACAGAATTTGAAAAGGTTACACTTTTAGGGTTTCTTGCTATTAAAAGCATTTTGCAAAACAAATCATACTGTAAGATAACAAATAAATATTGGTTGTCAAGAATGGACGGAAAGACTAAAACAGTTAGTGAATATTACGAATTATCCAACAGTTTAAAAAAGTACAACGTGCCTTATCAATTAAGAAAAATAAAAGCAGAATTAGAGCAGAATTGGAATTTAAAAACGGTTTCGGGTAGAGGTTTTAATGTTAGTTTTAAAATGAGTTTGATAGCATTGACTTATGAAGTTTTGAAAAGAAGAAAAAAATATAAAGATGAAGTTTTGAGAAAGCAAAAAAATGAAGCAAAAAAGAAAGCATTACAACAACTTTACGGAACGCAACCAAAACGCAACCTATAAAAAAGAGAAACGCAACCAAATGTTATTTAAGAGTGAATTAAGTTTTATACAAGTGTTATTTAACATTTATTTAGTACGCAACCTATAAAAAGATATTATAATAAGATACTTTAAAAAGATATTATAGAAAGGTATTTTAAAAAGATAACATACAAAGTGATTTTTGTAAAATTTGAAATAAAACTAATTCTTTAAAAACTCTAAAAAGAAAAAGAAAAAAAAGGTTTCGCCAAAAAAAAGAAAAACATAAAACAAAGAAAAATGAAAGATAGCACATTTAAAAAATATTGTTTAGTAGTAGATGAGTGGTTTGTAAATGGATTTAATGGCACTAAGGCATATCAGACTATTTATACAAATTCAGATTATAATACAGCAGATAAAGGGTTTCGGGAAATCCACGAAATACCACGAATTAAAGAATATATCGAAAGCAAACAAGATGCAATAAGTAAAACGCATCATATCACATTAAAAAAGCAAATAGACACTTTGCAAGATATTATTGACAACGAAGAAACTTCTAATCGTGATAAAATTACAGCAATTCAAGAACAAAATAAATTAGTTGGTTTGTATGAGCAACACAATAAACAAAAAACAAAAGAGCAGAAAACAATACACCTATCAATAGACGGAAAAGATATTGAATTAAAGTAGATTATTATAAGTGCTTAAATATCCACTTAAAAGAAATATTAATTTACAACGAAATAACAACGGAAAAAATGAGTAATTACAAAAACATTAAAAATAAAGGATTTGATAAAAACCCTCAAAACATAAACCGAAAAGGCAGACCGTTATCAATCAAACAAGATTTAAAAACGATACTGGAGATTGACGGAAAATTTACCATAGATGCTAAAAATATAGTAAGCATCAACGATGACGGAAGTGTAACTATTAAAATACCAACTTCTGAAAGTTTAGCACTAAAATTATTACAACTGGCAACGAATGGTAAGAATAGCAACACTTTAAAAGCAATTCAAATGATAATGGAACAGATAGACGGTAAGCCAAAACAAAGTATTGATATTCAAGAAACACGACCAATACAGATATTACAAAATGACCCTTTGAGTGATTAAAATTTACAAAATTTTTAATGGCTAAAATTATTTAGAATTATTATAAATAATAAAAATAAACCCCTTATCACTTCCCCCTAATATTCCCCCTTGATTTATAAAACCCTGTAAATAAAATACTTACAGGGTAATTTGTGGAGACGCCGAGAATCGAACTCGGGTCCAAACAAGCAGTCAAAGTGCTTTCTACATACGTAGTTTTTGATTCATTTTCATCAAATAGCTGACCAAAAACAACCTACTATTTGCCTATCTTCTTTAGTTTCAAAAACCTGCCGAAGCTTCAAGTTTTCTATGTTTATTTTTACGATGCCCAAAAGTAAAACGCCATAAACCAAGGCTTTTTGTGGACATTCAGCTTGCACACCTTGTGTGCCGAGGCTTATCCTACTATGATTCGGATTAAGCAGCTAAAGCGTAGTTATCTTCGCCGTTTAAAAAGTTGAAATAAGTGGTACGAGTATTAATTTCATTCCTCGGTATGCTTACAATTTCACTGATCTTGCTGTCAAAACCAGTCGTCCCCAATATTTTCAATGAACTATTTTCTTTAACTTGGGCGTCTACCTGCCGCAGGCAGGTTCCCAACTACATTTCGACTCCGCTCAATGCAGGTGGTCGGGCTTTTCGCTATATCTTTTTATTGTTCATTTCGACTCCGCTCAATGAACAATAAAAAGGATGCCGCAGCAATCCCTAACGCAGATGCAAAAGTATAAAAAAACTATTGTATAACTTTATAAAATCTAATATCTTCGAGCAAAATTTATACCAAAATAAAATATGAAGTTTGCCATCATTAAAGAACGTAAAAATCCGCCCGATAGAAGAGTCGTTTTTTCACCATCAGAATTAAAAGAATTACAAAAAAAACACCCCAAGGCTACCATCAAAATAGAAAGCTCTGATATTCGAGTATTTTCTGATGATGCTTATAAAGACGCAGGATTTGAAGTAACTAATGATGTATCTGATTGCGATGTAATGATTGGCGTAAAAGAAGTACCAGTTGATGCACTCATACCCAATAAAAAATATTTTTTCTTTAGTCACACCATCAAAAAACAACCTTATAACCGAAAATTACTACAGGCCTTTATCAGTAAAAATATTGAATTTTACGATCACGAAACCATTGTCAAAGAAAACGGAGCACGTTTAATTGGCTTTGGACGTTATGCAGGAATTGTAGGTGCTTATAACGGATTTAGAGCTATCGGACTAACAACAAACAGTTTTCAATTACCAAAAGCAGAAACGCTACACGATCAAAAAGAATTGATAGTTGAGTTGCAAAAAATAAAATCGACATTACCGAATCTTAAAATTTTATTAACAGGAAGCGGAAAAGTAATGCACGGAGCTAAAGAAATGTTAGATGCCATGAATATTACCAAAGTTTCGGTAAATGATTATATACAAAAAACATTTGCTGAACCCGTATATTGTTTGATTGATGTATTAGATTACAACAAACGAAAAGATGGAAAAATACTGGATAGACATGATTTTTATAAGTATCCAGAAAATTACGAATCTGATTTTATGCGTTTCGCAAAGGTAACCGACTTTTTTATTGCAGGTCATTTTTATGGCGATGGTTCTCCGTATTTATTTACAAGAGAAGACGCCAAATTGCCCGATTTCAACATCAAATATGTAGCAGATGTTTCGTGTGATATTGATGGCCCTGTGGCTTCTACTATAAAACCATCTACTATTGCAAATCCTATTTACGGCTATCATCCGCAAACAGAAAAAGAAGTAGATTTTAAAGATAAAGAGTCGATTGTTGTCATGGCAGTTGATAATTTACCGTGTGAATTACCCAAAGATGCCAGCGAAGGTTTTGGAGAAATGTTTTTGCAACACGTAATTCCTGCTTTTTTCAATAATGATAAAGATGGTGTTTTATCACGTGCAAAAATGACTGAAAACGGTAAATTAACTGAACGTTTCTCTTATTTACAAGATTATTTAAACGGAAAGGTATAAAGTGTTTTCTCTTTATAAAACAAGAGTATTATTCTAATTCTCGAAGCCATAATCTTACTAGTAATAAAAAAAGGACTCTCAAAAAAAGTCCTTTTTTTATTACTAGGTTTATCTTTACCGCTAATAAGCTACTCCTCAGTAGCGCCATATCCTTTTCAGATTAACGAAGGGAATATACAAAAGATTCTTAAGGAGTTCAGCAACTATTTTTAGCATCATTACCTATTTTCGCTTTTCATTTTTTGTTTTTACACAGGTTCTCCGTACAAATCAAAATCGCCTGCTTCGTTGATTTTAATATTGATGAATTCGCCTAATTTTATATAATGTTTGGTAGCATTTACAAGTACATCATTGTCTACATCGGGCGAGTCGAATTCGGTACGTCCATAAAAATACTCGCCATCTTTTCTATCGAATAAACATCGAAAGGTTTTTCCTACTTTTTGCTGATTTAATTCCCATGAAATCTGACTTTGCACTTCCATAATTTCATTTACTCTACGAAATTTCACATCTTCTGGCACATCATCTTCTAAAACAAAAGCTCCTGTATTTTCTTCATGAGAATACTCGAAAGCTCCCATTCTATCAAAACGCATTTCTTCTACAAAATCTTTGAGTTCTTGAAACATTTCTTCGGTTTCTCCTGGATACCCAACAATTAACGTGGTTCTAATTGCCATGTTTGGTACTGCTGCTCTAAACTTTTTAATCAAGTCAATCGTTTTTTCGCGAGTTGTTCCTCGTTTCATCGATTTTAGCAACTCGGTATTTACATGCTGTAACGGAATGTCTAAATAATTACAAATTTTAGGTTCGTTTTTCATTACTTCTAAAACATCCATCGGAAAACCAGACGGAAACGCATAATGCAAACGGATCCACTCAATACCGTCAACTTTTACCAATTTTTTTAGTAAATCTGCCAAAGCTCTTTTTTTGTAAATATCTAATCCGTAATACGTTAAATCTTGAGCAATTAACATAATTTCTTTGATACCTTTTTCGGCTAATTTAGTGGCTTCAATTACTATTTCTTCTATCGGAGTAGAAACATGTCCGCCTCTCATTAGCGGAATGGCACAAAACGAACACGGTCTGTCACAACCTTCGGCAATTTTTAAATACGCGTAGTGTTTTGGCGTAGTTGTTAAGCGTTCTCCTATTAATTCGTGCTTATAATCGGCTTCTAAAACTTTGAGTAAATTAGGTAAATCATGCGTGCCAAAAAACTGATCTACGTTGGTAATTTCTTTTTCTAAATCGGGTTTATACCGCTCACTCAAACATCCTGTAACAAATACTTTATCAATTTCGCCCGCTTCTTTACGTTGTGCATAATGTAAAATAGTGTCGATACTTTCTTCTTTGGCTTTTCCTATAAATCCGCAAGTATTAATGACCACAATATTTTCATCATCATTTACATCTTCATGCACTACATTTTTCCCGTTGGCTTTTAATTGCCCCATTAAAATTTCTGAGTCGTAGATGTTTTTAGAGCACCCTAAAGTAACTACGTTTATTTTGTTTTTTTTGATGGATTTTGTACGCATTGTAGTTTATTGAAATATTAAAAATTCAAAGATTAAAGTATTAAAAGTGCTGATTTACTTAAAAAAAGAATCTACAAATTCGTGCTTGTTAAACACTTGTAAATCGTCAATTCCTTCTCCTACTCCTATATATTT
>CAMZMA010000117.1 GCA_947311815.1 uncultured Flavobacteriaceae bacterium | reverse complement strand
GTAGCTAGTTATTTTTTTCGATTATATTTTTCTTTTTGAATTTCATCATTCATTTTCATTTCCCATTCAAGTTTGTCTTTGGTCAATTTTAAAATTCGCCAACTTTGTTTTCCGCCCCATAATTCAATATTGTCATATTCAATTGTTATCATTCCGTCATTTCTTTCCCAAGTTCCAATTCCGCTTACGTCTTCATAATTTTTTCCAAATTTTGAAAGAGTTATTTTGATTCTATTGTCATCGGTGAATTTCAAACTTGTCTTTTCAGGTACTGGTGAACCTATTTCATTGAAAGTGCTTTGTTCAATAATCCAAGTTCCGATTATTGTTTCGTTAGTGTTGTTCTTTATTCTGTTTTTTGTAGAACTACAACTAATCAATAAACTAATCAATAATATTTGAATGGATTTTGTCATTTTTTTGAGGTAGCGTTTTATGTCTAGTCCTAAAATACGGCTATAGATTAATATTCATTTTTTGATTCCTTTGATACACCGAATTTGGAGTTTTATACTCCAAAGATAGATGTAATCTTTCATTATTATACAATTTTACGGACTTCATTCAAAGCACTTCACTTTGGGGTAAGCACCAAAATCCGTATTAAATGTAGCCATTGTTGTACGCTGGCTTTCATTCCGTAACATTTTTAATCAAATCATTTTGGAAAAATTCAAATTTCGATTTTTTCCAAAAAGACAAGTTTATTAGTCCTGTTGTACTACCTTCTTTCCAAATTCCGTTTTCATTCGATTCCACCGTCCATTTGATTGGTCGATTACCTTTTTTTGTCAATTTAAGCCGACAATCTTTTGAGAGTCCAAATGCAAAGCAATTCAGAGCATCATTTTCATTGTCAAATTTTTCGTGCCAAAAATCAAACGCAACAGTGAAGTTTCCATTTCTATTAGTAGTCAGAGTTACAGGAAATCCATTTTTATTTTTTCCAATAACAGTTATTGAACCTCCATTCAATTCATATTCCACTTCTGGATATTTTTTTAATCTATTTACTATTTCGTTTATCGTTTCATTCATTTTTCGGCTTGCGCACAACTTCTTATATAATTACAATTCTTACCTTTCATCAAAATTATTTAAACATCCTAACATAATCAATATAATACACCAATCGTAAAGAGAAAATATGTTCTTTGGGTTGATTAAATAAATTATCAATATTGCTAAAGAAATTTAAATTTGCATTGGTATCTGAGTTGAAAATAGAGTTTCTGTAAAAAGCAATTAATTGGCTACCAGGAGCAAACTCCCAAATATAATTTAAATCGATGTTCCAACTATTATAATTTACATCACTTCTAGTAAAAGTATTGTTTGGAGTTAATACGCCATTTGCACCTAAATTAAAATAATTTCCATCGTATTTAACAGCTTCCCAATAATGTCTAAATGTTAATGATAATGATGATTTTGTACTAAAATTAAATTTACCAGAAACGGTATTGTCATAAGATGCTCTATCTCGTTGCCCGAAAATAATATTGTTAGTGGTTTCATTTACAAAGCCTCTATCATTATTGGTGTTATTATAGCTTAATCCGTAGGATAAAGAAAAGTTTTTGTTAAATCTGTATTTAGGTGTAATGCCAAAACCAAAACTTCTTTTAGGATTGTTTTTATAAGTATTACCAGAAAAATTATAGCGAAAAGAGAATTTTTTTCTAGAATCTGTACTTCCAAAATGATAAAATCCAGTTCTTGCAGGGTCTATATAATAAATACCACTAGCAATACTTTGTCTTGGTTCGTAAAAATCTTTAGAGTCGCCAATATTAATGTTTATTCCACCGCCAAAAGAAAAACGTTTTTTAGTTTGCATATAAGAATGAAAACCTACATTGTTGCCAATATAAATACTAGGGTTGTAAAGATAATCTCTTTGAAAATAACCATTAAAAATCATTGTATTAAGTTTCTTAGTGGGTTTTAAAATTCTGTAAGAAAGGTTTCCGTAAATAGATTGTACATTATTATAATACTGAAATCCCATATCATTAATATCAAACTTATCATCATCAAAATTATAGCCAATTTCTCCTTGCCAATTTCCAAAACCTTTACCTATACTTGTATCAAAACTATATCCTGTAGATTTTGCTCCGTTTGCACCAACAGTACTCATTTTTACTGCGCCATCTACGTAGTATTTGCTGTCTTTGGTTTCTACATGGTATAATAAACCTGTAACATTACCATCTCTAAAATTTCCTTTTCTAGTAACATTGGTATTAATTAATGTGATGGCAGAATTTTGATTGAATTGTTGGTCTAAAACTAAAATATTATAATTTGTAAAAGGCTCAATAGTTTCTGTTCTTGTTTGTTGTGTTGTTGTGTTTTTTATGGTGGCAGATGTTTTTTCGGTAAAAGCATTAAAAACGCCAATACCTAACCCTTTTTTTGTTCTTCCAGAGACTTTAATGGCATTTAATAATTGTACATTATCGGGGTACTTACTGATTTCTTCATTGCTAGCTAACGTAGCTGATAAACTTTCTTCGCTAATAGAAGCGCTATCGCCAATTCTTCTAGAATAAAATAAATCTCCTTTGCCAAATAATTCGGTACCTTCAGTAAAAAATTGTCTTCTTTCAGAAAATTGTTGCTCAAAAGGACCTAAGTTTAGCGTTACATTATCAAATCTTGTTTGCCCGAAATCAGGAATTAAAGTTGCGTCTAGAGTGAAATTTTCGGTAATTCCATATTTTACATCTAAACCAGCACTGTAATCAAAGGTAGAAGTGCCATCATAAGACGTATTTGTTGCAGATGCATATGGATAAAAACTCAACCGAATAGGAGGTTTAATGTTTTTAAATCCTTCAACCAAACCATCATACTGTGTCCAAACTCCTTTTTGATTATCAACATGTGTCCAAGAAAATTTGGCGTTTAAAGATTTAATATCTCTAAAAAAATTAATTCCCCAAGATTGCACAGGTCTGTTTGCAAAACGTAAAGCACTATAGGGTATTTTCATTTCTGCTACCCAACCTTTATCAGTAATTGTAACGGCGCTTTTCCAAACGGCACTCCAATTAAAATCTTCTTGTCCGCCAGAAACTTTAGCATCTGCTTGTGTACCAGAGCTTGTTATAATAAATTCAAACGGATTTTGTCCATCGTCATTTGGGTTAATAGTTATCGAAAAGAAATCAGAATTACCAATATTATCTCTATTGGTTACTTCTGTTGGGATTGAATCAGAATTATCATCATACATCATTGCGCCTACATAAATGGCATTATCATCATAAATTAATTTTACAACCGTTTTATGCGTGTTTGCTTCTGGCTTTCCATTATCGGGTTTTACCATCACAAAATCATTGATAAGTTCGGCATTTTTCCAAGCAATATCATCTAAAATACCATCTATTTTTGGTGCTTGAGTTATTCTTGTGGTTGTAATTTTTTTTCTTTTTCTGTTTTCTTGCGCTATTATTTGAAGCGTAAATAACAAAGAAATTAGGAGTAAAAAGGTGTTTCTTAGCATATTTAGTAGTTTAAATAGTGATACTGCAAAGTTATCATCAATAAAAATAATAACTCATAAAAAAGTGTTAATAAATTAAAGACACTCTAAATTTAAGAATGTTACATTTTTTATGAAAATTCTATTTTGAATTTGTATTTTTGCTTTAGAAAATAAACATTCAAAAATAATGAATTTACACGAATATCAAGGAAAAGAAATTTTGAACAGCTTTGGCGTTAGAATTCAACGCGGTATAGTTGCAAGCAATCATAAAGCGGCTGTAGATGCTGCCAAACAATTAACAACCGAAACAGGTACAAGTTGGTATGTAATAAAAGCCCAAGTACATGCAGGTGGTCGAGGTAAAGGAGGCGGCGTAAAGTTGGCAAAAAACCTACAAGAAGTAGAGAAAATTTCGAATGATATTATTGGGATGATGTTAGTAACACCGCAAACATCTGCCGAAGGAAAGAAAGTAAATCAAGTATTAATTGCAGAAGATGTGTATTATCCTGGTGATAATGAGCCAGAAGAATACTATATGTCTGTTTTATTAAACAGAAATACAGGTAAAAATATGATTATGTATTCTACCGAAGGAGGTATGGATATTGAAACGGTGGCAGAAGAAACACCGCATTTAATTTTTACAGAAGAAATAGATCCGTTATTAGGATTGATGCCTTTTCAAGCTCGAAAAATTGCGTTTAATTTAGGATTAAAAGGAGGCGCATTAAAAGAAATGGTAAAATTTGTAAACGCTTTATATACAGCGTATATCAAATCAGACTCTTCTATGTTTGAAATCAATCCTGTATTAAAAACATCGGATGATAAAATTTTAGCGGTAGATGCAAAAGTATCTTTAGATGAAAATGCTTTATATCGTCATAAAGATTACGCAGAAATGCGCGATTTACGTGAAGAAAATGCCATTGAAGTAGAAGCAAAAGCTGCTGGTTTAAATTATGTAGATTTAGATGGTAATGTAGGATGTATGGTAAACGGAGCAGGTTTAGCCATGGCAACGATGGATTTAATAAAACAAGCTGGTGGAGAACCCGCAAACTTTTTAGATGTTGGTGGTACTGCCGATGCAAAACGTGTAGAAACTGCTTTTAGAATAATTTTAAAAGACACCAATGTAAAAGCTATTTTGGTAAATATTTTTGGAGGAATTGTACGTTGCGATAGAGTAGCACAAGGTATTGTAGATGCTTATACAAATATGGGCGATGCAATTAATGTACCTATTATTGTACGTTTACAAGGTACAAACGCCAAAGAAGCAAAAGAATTGATAGACAATAGCGGAATGGCAATTATTTCGGCTACAGAATTTCAAGAAGCTGCTGATAAAGTGCAAGAAGTATTGGCATAAAAATTTCTTAGTTTATATTTATAAAAAAAAACTCCAAGTGAAAACTTGGAGTTTTTTTATTGCTTATGAATATAATTCATCTCATAAAAAGGTCTCGATTTTAGTTTATCTTGAGCGTAGACGAAAGGCTCGACCAGAAAGAATTATTGATATATAGGGGATTATGGTTATGAAACTATCTACTGACCTCTACTTATTTTTTAGCTTCTTCAATTTTAATTCCTAATGTTTTTAGAACTAATTTTGTAATGTCAAATTTTTCATCAATATATGCAAACTCATTGCCACTAGTAGTTAAAATTTGAGTGTAATGTTGCTCTTTAGCAATTTTTTGAATGGTTTCACTTACTTTTTTATAAAGCGGTCTCATGTATTGATTTTTTCTTAACTGCATTAAATTATTGCCATTTTCTCTAAATTGATTCATGTCTTGTTCTAAGGCAATAATTTCTTGTGTTTTGGCTTTTTTATCAGCAATACTTAAGGTTTTTTCTACTTTTTTATAAGCTTCAATTTTACTTTTGTAGGTAACTACTTTTGCTTGGTAAAGAGAATCTAATTTTTTACCGTATTTATTAACTCTTTGAATAACTTGTTTCATTTGTGGCATTTTACCGATGACAAATTCACTATCAATAGTCCCTATTTTAGATTGTCCGTTTGTAAAATTTATAAAAAGTACTGCGAGTAATAATGTAATTGTTGATTTCATTTTTTTTGTTTTTTCATTTTTTGTCCTACAAATATACAATTGCACATCAAAATGGGGCTATTTAGATTCTTAAAAAAAGTTAAATTTTAGATTGAATAGCGGTTAAAATATCTTTTGTGTTTGTTAAATAATCAAACCACAGTGTTTTCTCATCTTTTTTAAACCAAGTAAGTTGTCGTTTTGCAAAACGACGTGTGTTTTTTTTGATTTCTGAAATGGCAAATTCTAAACTGTATTCATCATCAAAATAAGAAAACAATTCTCTGTAACCAACTGTTTGTAAAGCATTTAAATTTTTGTTTGGGTACAGTTTTTTTGCTTCTTCTAATAAACCGTTTTGCATCATGATATCTACACGTTGGTTAATTCGGTTGTAAATGATGGTTCTATCCGCTTTTAATCCTATTTTTATTGATTGAAATTTTCTAGGTGTTTTTGGTTTGTTTTTGTAGTAAGAATATGGATGCTTACTGCCTAAACCAACTTCTAAAGCTCTAATAACTCGTTGCGGATTATCAATAGCAATTGTGTTGTAGCTTTCTATGTCAATTTTTTGTAATTGTTGTTGTAGTGATACTAATCCTTTTTCTTGTAGTTGTTCATTTAATTTTTTTCTGATTGCTGCATTTATTTCAGGAAATTCATCCAATCCGTTTAAAACGGCATTTACATACAATCCGCTACCACCAACCATAATTAGTACATCATTTTTTTGAAAAAGTGTCTCTAGCTTTTTTAAGGCATCTTTTTCAAACTTACCAACAGAATAATCATCAAAAATACTTCTGTTTTGAATAAAATGATGAGGTGCGCTAGCTAATTCATCCGCAGAAGGAACCGCAGTACCAATACTCATTTCTTTGTAAAATTGACGAGAATCGCACGAAATAATTTCTGTATCAAATGCGTTTGCCAATTGAATACTCAAAGCTGTTTTACCAATAGCGGTAGGACCAACAATAGTAATTAATTTTTTTTTTGCTGACATTATCCGTTTAATTTATCGCCACAATGATAGCAATATTCTGCATCGTCTTTATGACCTTCAATCGCACAATTTTGGCAAGATTGCGTGTTGGTATGTACCGTGTTTGCTTTGGTCATTTCTGAACTTACAATTCCTGTAGGAATCGCAATAATTCCGTAGCCTAAAATCATAATAATACTAGCAATAAATTGCCCAAATGGAGTGTGAGGAGCAATATCTCCGTAGCCAACAGTTGTCATGGTAACAATTGCCCAATAAACGCTTCTTGGTATGCTTGTAAATCCGTTTTCAGCACCTTCAATCATGTACATTACAGTGCCTAAAATAACACAAAGTATCACTACAAAAAATAAAAAAACGGCAATTTTAGCTTTACTGGCTTTTAAGGCTTTTAATAAATTGTTAGAAGCGCCAATAAAACGTGCTAGTTTTAAAATTCTAAATACTCTTAGTAACCGTAACGCTCTTAAGGCAACTAAACTGTGAGTTCCTGTAAAATAGAGTGCTAAATATTTTGGGATGGTAGAAAGAAAATCAATACTACCATAAAAGCTAAAAATATATTTTGATGGTTTGTCTATAGAAATAATTCGTAAGATATATTCAATCGTAAAAAGGATGGTAATAAACCATTCGGCAACATTTAATTGGGTGGCGTAGTTTTGGTTAATTTCTTCTACGCTCTCTAGCATCACTAATAAAACACTTGTAAAAATGGCAAAAAGTAAGATGATATCAAAGAGTTTACCTGCTTTGGTATCTGCTTCATAAATAATTTCATGAAGTTTTATTTTCCAATGGGCTGTATTATTTTTTATTTTTTTCACAATCTAATAATTTTAGCCACCTGATTTCTAAGCAAATAATTCTTAACAATGGCTTTTGCTAAAGGTTTGTTTTCGATAGGAGTAAGGATAGATTTTAAAATATCTAATTGGTGCTCTTGAAACGCTAAATTGGTAAATCCGTAGCCTAAAACTTCATTATTTTCAATATAAATAACCGAATGTTCTTCTACTTCTCTGCCTTTATCAACAATTAAAAAAGAATGATGATTAAAATTGCTTAGGTTTATTTTTCTCTTTTTAATAAAGTTGTATTTGGGTTGTAAAATGTCTAATTCGGTAAAATATTTTAATCGAGATAATAGCTCGTTTCCTGTTTTTTCAAAAGAAATTGTTGCAACTCTTTCTTGTAGCTTAAGTATTCTTTTAGAGGTTTTTAAAAATATTTTTGTAACTTCTGCTTTTATGTTTTTTCCTTTACCGATATAAATAATTTTTCCATCAGCATCATGTAAATAATAGACTCCTTTTACTTCTGGCGATGCTTCTAAAATCTTGACCGTTTTTTGTTTATGTGTTCTGTTATCAAAATATTTTATAGAGGATTCAAAAATACTTTTATCAAGGTCTTTTTCTAATAATAATTTAAAAAGTTGAATGGTAACAAGTGCATCTCCGTTGGCTCTATGTCTGTCAGATGTTGGTATGCCAAGGCTTCTGCACAATTTTCCTAAGCTATAAGAAGGTAAATCGGGTATTAATTTTTTGCTTAATTCTACGGTACAAAGTGTGTTCATTTTGTAATTAAAACCGAGTCTGTTAAACTCAGTACGTAAAATTCGGTAGTCAAAACTGGTATTGTGTGCAACCAAAATACAATCTTTGGTAATTTCTATGATGCGTTTGGCAACTTCGTAAAATTTAGGTGCATTCACCAACATTTTATTGTTGATTCCTGTAAGATTTACAACAAAAGGCTGAATTTCTTTTTCAGGATTTACCAAGCTAATAAAACTGTCAATTACTTGATGTCCGTCAAATTTATGAATTGCAATTTCGGTAATTCCTTCTTCATTAAATTTTCCTCCCGTAGTTTCTATATCTAAAATTGCGTACAAATGTGTTTTTTCTTTTTTCAGGATGTAAATTTACACAATATAATTACGAACACCAAAAATAGCGCTTCCTACACGAATCATTGTACTACCACATTTGATTGCCAACTCATAATCGCCACTCATACCCATAGATAAGGTTGTAAGGTTTCTGTTTTCTTGCCTCTTTTCTCTTGCTTCTTGCTTCTTATTTTTAAGTTGATCAAAAAACGTTTTTAAGGAGGTAAATTCTTTTTCAATTTGGGTTTTGTTGTCTGTAAATGTAGCCATTCCCATAATACCTGTAATGTTGATATTTTCTAAGGATGAAAGCTCATCTGAAAAAATAATATCTTCGATTTCTTGAAATGATAATCCGAATTTAGTATCTTCTTTGGCGATTCTTGCTTGTAGCAAACAATTGATAATTCTATCGTGTTTTTTTGCTTGTTTGTTAATTTCTTTTAGGGTTTTAAAACTATCTACACCGTGAATTAAATCGACAAAATGTGCCATATATTTCACCTTGTTACGTTGTAAATGACCAATCATGTGCCATTGAATGTCTTTGGGAAGTGCTTCATATTTACCAACCATTTCCTGAATTTTATTCTCACCAAATACTCGCTGCCCCGCATTATAGGCTTCTTGAATGTCTGCAATAGGTTTGGTTTTAGAAACTGCAACTAGCGTAACCTCTTTTGGTACATTTTTTAAAATAGTGTGTAAATGTTCTTTAATTCCTGTCATCATTTTTCAGTCTTTTATCTTGCGTTTTTTGTCTTGAATCTTATATCTTTACTCTTTCTTCTTAAAAACTAAAACTCATAAATTGTAAATCCGCTTCTTAATTTTGGTTGAATATACGTGCTTTTTGGAGGCATTTGTAAACCTTCGTCGGCAATTTCTTTAATTTCATGTACTGTTAAAGGTAACATCCCGAAGGAAACTTTGTAGTTACTATTATCTACATTGGTTTTTATCGATAAATCCTCTTTTTGCCCATCAATATAGTGCAACCTGTTGTTATTGTTTAAGTTATGTATCCCTAAAATGGGTTTTAAAATGGTTCTGTATAAAATTTCGGTATCTAATTTGCTCAATGCATCGGTAAATTGATACACTGTTTTTCTTAGATAAAGAGAGTAAAATTCGCCATCCAAATACATCGAAAAATGATGTTTTTGTGAGGGTTCGTAAATTTCTTGACCGTGATTTTCTATCCTAAAAAAAGTATCTAATTCAATTAAAAACTCATCAACAGTTAAACCGTTTAAATCTTTTACAAAGCGATTGAATTCTGAGATTTTTAAGTGACTTTCAGGAATTAAATAGCTCATAAAATAGTTGTAATCTTCAGTACCCGAATGATTGGGGTTTTCTTTGGCTAAATTTTCAGCAAGCATACAAGAAGATGATGATCTGTGATGTCCGTCGGCAATATAAAAAGCATCAATCTTTTCAAAGGCACGTATCATTTTTTCAATGTCATTTTTATCATCAACAATCCACATTAAATGGGTGTTTTTATCGGTAGCAGTGAACTCATATTCTGCTCTTTTTTGCTGATGTTTTTTTAAAATTGCTGCAATCTCATCATCATCTTGATAGGTAAGCAATACGGGTTCTGCATTAAAACCTGTATTTTTTAAATAGGTTTCAAAAAGCACTTCTCTTTTGTGCAAAGTACCTTCGTGTTTTTTAATTTTATTTTGATGATAATCTGCTACCGAAGTTGCAGCAATAATACCACAAAAGCTATGTTTTGGTGTTATTTTTTTATAGATATAAAATGCAGGATGTTTGTCTTGTGTAAAAACACCATCTTCTTTAAATTCTAAAAAACGATTGTGAACGAGTTTAAAACGTTGCTCGCCAGACACCTCTTTATGATATTTGTAACCAGGATTTATAATGTGTAAAAACGTAAACGGATTAAAGTCTAACTTCGCATTTATTTGAGCGGTAGAATAGGCTTCGTAAGATTTGGAAGACACCAAAGCAACCTTGTCTCTTGTAGCTCTAACAGCTTTAAACGGTTTTACAATGGGCATAATTTATGCGTCTTTTAATAGGCTAATAATTTGAGAAGCCAATTCGGTGCCAATTCTATCTTGCGCATCTGTAGTAGCGCCTCCAATATGTGGTGTTAATGAAATTTCGGGATTCATTAATAGTTGAATTTCTGGCGATGGTTCATTTTCAAAAACATCTAAACCAGCATATTTTACTTTTTTATCTTCAATGGCATTTACCAAAGCAACTTCATCAATTACACCACCACGAGCAGCATTTACAATACCGACACCTTTTTTCATTTTATCGAATTCTTTTTTACTGATGATGTATTCATCTTGAGAAGGTACATGCAAGGTAATAAAATCGGCTTCTTTTAACACATCATCCATCGATTGTGTTTCTATAGAAATAGCTACTGATTGTCCGTCAAAAAACGGAATGGTAATTGTTGCTTCTTCGATAAAAGCATCGGTAGTAATTATGTTCATGCCAATGCCAGCTGCAATTTTTGCTACTTCTTGACCAATTCTACCAAAACCAATAATTCCTAATGTTTTTCCGCGTAATTCTGTACCAGCACCAAAAGATTTTTTTAATTCTTTAAACCTAGAATCGCCTTCTAAAGGCATATCTCTATTGGCTTGATGTAAAAAACGCACCATACCAAATAGGTGAGCAAACACCAATTCGGCAACCGAACTAGACGAAGCTGCTGGTGTATTTATAACGTGTAAACCTTGGTCTTTGGCGTATTGTACATCTATATTATCCATACCAACGCCACCACGACCGATTAATTTGATACTTGGGCACGCATCTATCAATTCTTGACGAACTTGTGTAGCACTTCGTACCAAAACAGCATCAATTTGATGTTCATTTATGTAATTTTCTAACTGATTTTGAGCTACTTTTGTAGTAATTACTACAAAACCTGCTTTCTCTAATGCGTCAACTCCACTTTGTGAAATTCCGTCGTTTGCTAATATTTTCATTTTTTTCAGTTATCATGTCATTGCGAGGCACGAAGCAATCTTAATCATAAAGATTCCTTCACTCTGTTCGGAATGACGTATTATTTATTTTCAGAGTCATTGCAAGGAATAAAATAATGTAGAAATCTTAATAATGAGACTCCTTTATTTCATTCGGAATGATGTTTTTTAGTTGCAACGTCAATTGCGAGGAACGAAGCAATCTTTTTTGTAAAAACCTTTTCATTTCATTCGGAATGATAACATTTTTATACTTGTCTCTCTAACTCTTGCATCACATCTACCAAAACCTGCACACTATACAAAGGTAAAGCATTGTACATACTTGCTCTGTAACCGCCTACACTTCGGTGTCCGTTTAGTCCGTTTATGCCTGCTGCTACCCAAAGAGCGTCAAATTTTTCTTTGTGGCTATCATCAACTAAATTAAACGTAGCATTCATATTACTACGATCTTCAATTGCTGCATATCCTTTAAATAAAGGGTTTCTGTCAATTTCATTGTACAATAATGCCGCTTTTTTATTATTAACAGCTTCAATAAAAGGAATGCCGCCTAAATCTTTTAGCCATTGTAAGGTGAGCATAGAAACATACACAGGAAAAACGGCAGGTGTATTAAACATACTGTCTTTGCTAATATGGATTTTATAATCTAGCATAGACGGAATAGCACGTTCTACTTTTCCTAAAATGGCTTCTTTAATAACGATTAAAGTGGTACCTGCGGGACCCATGTTTTTTTGAGCTCCTGCATACATCAAATCGAATTTTGTAAAATCTAATTGACGCGAAAAAATATCTGAACTCATATCGCAGACGTTTACACCATCAAAATTAGGAAATTCTTTAATTTGTGTGCCAAAAATGGTGTTATTACTGGTGGTATGAAAATAATCTACATCGGTAGGAATTGCATATCCTTTAGGAATATAATTAAAATTTTTATCTTTAGATGAAGCTACTTCTACAAGTTCGCCAAACAATTTTGCTTCTTTTATGGCTTTGTTACTCCACGTACCTGTGTTTAAATACGCTGCTTTTTTGTTGAGTAAATTATACGCAACCATTAAAAATTGTGTGCTGGCACCACCTTGTAAAAACAACGCTTTGTAGCCTTTGTTTTCTAAACTTAACAATTCTAAAGCGAGTTGTTGTGCTTTTTCCATAACCGCTACAAAAAGCATCAGAAGCCATCATCAATTTTAATGATGACAATCTTTCTTTGATAGAAATATCGCACAGAAGCAAACCTTTTGTAGCGGTTATGGAAAAAGCACAACAACTCGCTTTAGAATTGTTAAGTTTAGAAAACAAAGGCTACAAAGCG
>CAMZMA010000116.1 GCA_947311815.1 uncultured Flavobacteriaceae bacterium | reverse complement strand
TAACGATGAGTCGGATAGAGAAGGCATGCGTATTGTTTACGATGTTAAACGAGATGCAATGGCTAATGTTACCCTTAATAAGCTATTTAAATATACACAACTACAAACTTCTTTTTCGGTCAATAATATTGCATTGGTTAATGGGCGTCCAGAATTATTGAATCTTAAAGAGATGATTCATTATTTTGTGGAACACAGGCATGATGTAATTGTAAGAAGAACAAAATTTGAACTTAAAAAAGCAGAAGCAAGAGCACATATTTTAGAAGGATTAATTATTGCATCAGATAATATTGATGAGGTAATTAAATTAATAAGAGCTTCTAAAAATGGCGATGAAGCACGTGAGAAATTAATGGAACGTTTTGAGTTGTCTGAAATTCAGGCAAAAGCCATTGTAGAAATGCGTTTGCGTCAGTTAACAGGATTAGAACAAGATAAATTACGTGGCGAGTATGATGAAATTATTTTAACCATTGCCGATTTAAAAGATATTTTAGCAAACGAACCTAGACGTTATCAAATTGTAACCGATGAGTTGATTAAGATTAGAGATAAATATGGAGATGAGCGTAGATCTACCATAGAATATGCAGGTGGAGATATGAGTATCGAAGACATGATACCTAACTCTAAAGTAGTAGTAACTATTTCTAATGCAGGTTATTTAAAACGTACCAACTTAGATGAATATAAAGTTCAAAATAGAGGAGGACGTGGGCAAAAAGGTGTAGCAACCAGAAATGAAGATTTCTTAGAACATTTATTTGTTGCAACAAATCATCAATTTATGTTGTTCTTTACGCAAAAAGGAAAAGTATTTTGGATGCGTGTGTATGAAATTCCCGAAGGAAGCAAAACATCAAAAGGAAGAGCGATACAAAATCTAATAAATATTGAGCAAGATGATAAAGTAAAAGCGTTCTTGGTAACACAAGATTTAAAAGACGAAGAATATGTAAATAGTCATTATGTGATTATGGCAACTAAGAAAGGTCAAGTTAAAAAGACTTCTTTAGAACAATATTCTCGTCCTAGAACAAACGGAATTAACGCAATTACCATTAAAGAAGGCGATGAATTGTTAGAAGCAAAACTAACTACTGGCGATAGCCAAGTAATGTTGGCTTTAAAATCGGGTAAATCAATCCGATTTGAAGAGGCAAAAACAAGACCTATGGGAAGAACCGCATCTGGAGTTCGTGGTATTCGATTACAAAATGAACAAGATGAAGTTATCGGAATGGTTGCGGTAAATGATATGGAAAGTAATATTTTAGTGGTATCAGAAAAAGGATACGGAAAACGTTCTAAATTAGAAGACTACAGAGTTACTAATAGAGGTGGAAAAGGAGTAAAAACTTTGAATATCTCAGAAAAAACTGGTGGTTTAGTAGCTATTAAAAATGTAGACGATAGTAATGATTTAATGATTATCAATAAATCGGGTATTACCATTCGTCTGTCAGTAGAAAATTTGCGTGTAATGGGAAGAGCTACACAAGGAGTGAAACTAATCAATATTAAAGATAATGATAGTATTGCTGCAGTTGCTAAAGTGATGCACGAAAATGAAGGTGAAGACGAATTAGAAAATGGCACGGAAATTGAAAACAATACACCAGAGAATAACGAATAAACTATTTACCAATTAAATTAACAAAAATGAAAAAACAAATTTTAACCCTTTTTTTAGGATTGATAACAATGATTTCTTTTGCTCAAAAGAAGGAATTGAAAGTTGCTGAAAAAGCAATTAAAAAGCAAGATTACGCAACGGCTATTAGTACTATTAAAGCTCTTGAAACTTCAATAGAAAGTGCAGATGCTAAATACAAAGCAAAATATTATTTTTTAAGAGGACAAGCATTTGCAGGTAAAAAGCAATACAAAAAAGCAGCGAAAGCATTTAATGATTTAATGTCTTATGAAAAAGAGATTAAGAAATCTAAATATACTTCTAAAGCGACTCCGATGTTAAATAATATCATTCAAGAAGTTTCTCAAAGAGCTATAAAATTATACAACGCAAAAGATTATAAAAATGCAACAAATGATTTTTATACCACTTACTTATTAAGCCCTAAAGACACTTCTTTTTTATATAATGCAGCTGTAAGTGCCTCTTTAGCAAAAGATTTAGATGTATCTTTAGATTACTATAGAAAACTTAAAGATATCGGCTACACAGGTGTTGTAACGCAGTATTTAGCTACAAATGTTGAAACCAATAAACAAGAAAATTTAGGATCAAAAAAGCAAAGAGACTTAATGGTGAAACTTAAAACATACATTAAGCCTGTAGATAAAACCTCTGAATCTAAACAAGCTACAATCATAAAAAGTATAGGCTATATCCTTACTCAACAAGGAAAAACCGATGAAGCTATTTTAGCAATTAAAGAAGCAAGAAAATCTAATCCAAAAGATTTAAATTTATTACTTACCGAAGCTGATTTATACATTAAGTTGAAAAAAATGGATAAATTTGGGGAGTTAATGGAAGAAGCTGTAAAAGTAGATCCAACAAACCCAACGTTATATTATAACTTAGGTGTAGTCAACTTTCAACAAAAAAGAATGAAAGAAGCTCAAAAATATTATAAAAAAGCCATTGAATTAAAACCAGATTATGGTGATGCTTATATGAATTTAGCGGTTTCAATTTTAGATAAAGAAAAAATTATCATTGAAGAAATGAATAACAATTTATCTAATTTTAAAAAATATGATGAATTAGAAAAAGAACAAAAGAATTTATACAAAGAAGCTTTACCTTATTTAGAAAAAGCAGATAGTATAAAAAGAAGCTTAGATACAGTAAGAAGTTTGTTAAATATCTATGATACTTTAGAAATGGATGCTAAATCAAAAGAATTTAGAGCATTGTATAAATCAATGAAATAAAATCTAAAAAAAATATACACATAAAAAAACCGAAGCGAAAGTTTCGGTTTTTTTTATGCTTGTTATATAATTTGACCCTTTTTAAGGAGCGACTAATTGCCAACTTTTATTTGAACTTAATTTGATTGTTTGCCCATTTAATGAGAAAATAACCCGTAATAATAAAGAAAATATACACTAATGAATGTTCTAAACTGAAGAGTTTAAAATTCAAATTTTCTTTTAAAAAGATGCTTTCTCTCAAATTTATAAATTAGCTATTTTTACGTTTTACAGACAATAAAGTGTTTTTTAACAACATAGCAATCGTCATAGGACCAACGCCACCAGGGACAGGAGTAATAAAAGCGGCTTTTTTAGCCACCGATTCAAAATGAACATCACCTGCTAAACGGTATCCGTTTTTCTTTCTGCTATCTGCAATTCGAGTTATTCCAACATCAACAATAGTAACACCATCTTTTACCATATCTGCTTTTAAAAATTCGGGGATCCCAATGGCAGCCACAATAATATCAGCTTGTAAGGTAAGTTCTTTTAAGTTTTGAGTTCTGCTATGTGCAAGTGTTACAGTAGCGTTTCCTTTTGTGCGTTTTTGCGATAATAAAATACTCATAGGTCTGCCAACAATATTACTTCTGCCAATAACTACGACGTGTTTACCAACAGTTTCTACATTATACCTTTCTAAAAGTTCTAAAATTCCGAATGGAGTTGCAGAAATAAATGTGGGTAAATTTAAGGTCAGTTTTCCTACATTGGTAGGATGAAATCCGTCAACATCTTTATCAGGATGTACTGCCATTAAAATTTTTTGTTCATCAATATGTTTTGGCAAAGGAAGTTGTACGATAAATCCGTCAATATCGGTATCAATATTTAAAATATTAATCTCATTTAATAAATCTTCTTCGGTAACGGTTTCGGGTAATCTGATTAAAGTAGATTCGAATCCAACTCTATCACACGCTTTTACTTTGGCGTTTACATAGGTTAAACTTGCGCCGTCATTACCAACTATTACTGCCGCTAAATGGGGTGTTTTTTTTCCTTTGTTTTTCAGTTCAATAACTTCTAAAGCAATTTCTGATTTTATGTCTGCTGCTGTTTTTTTTCCGTCTAAAAGTGTCATGATATTTAGTGTTCAGTGTTCAGTAGTTAGTGTTTAGTAATTAGGTATTAGTGTTTAGTAATTAGGTATTAGTTGGCAGTTGTTGGTTGTTCGATTGTTAATTTTTGATTCTCAATTTGTATTTATCATTTTTGTAAAAAAGCACTTTTATAATTATCAAAATAAAAACACTAATACCTAATTACTAACTACTGAACACTAACTACTGAACACTAACTACT
>CAMZMA010000115.1 GCA_947311815.1 uncultured Flavobacteriaceae bacterium | reverse complement strand
TATTTTAAAAAGGAATGAGATTGCGCCAGTAAGTTATGTGCAATCTACCATAAAACAGATGATTTTACACAAAAGAAAACTAGAGTTAATTAGAGAAATAGAAAAAATAATATTAAAAGATGCAGTACAAAATAAAAGTTTTATCATTTATTAATTTTATAATCATTTGTTCATTGTTGGTTTTTGTACCACAAAAAACAAATGCACAAAAAGTAAAAATAGATGGTGTTGCCGTTGTAGTTGGTAAAAATATTGTGTTAGATTCTGATATTGATAAATTTATATTAGAAATAGAACAAAAGAACGAAGGAAAAGTAAATATTTCTAAATGCGAAATGTTAGAACAATTAATGTTGCAAAAATTAATAGCACACCATGCTGTAGTAGATAGTGTGTCGGTTTCTGATGCAGAAGTTAATACGGCTGTTGCTAATAATATAAGGTATTTTGCACAACAATACGGTAGCACAGAAAAAATGGTTGCTGCGTATGGTTTTAATGATGTAGAAGATTTAAAAAAAGAACTTTATAAAATTCAAAAAGAAAATAAATTAGTAGAAAAAGAGCAAGCAAAAATTACCGAAAAAATTGATGTAACGCCAGAAGAAGTACGTTTGTATTACAACGGATTAAAAGATAAAAATGAACTACCAGAGTTTCCTGCAGAAATAGAAATAGCTCAAATAGTTGTAAAAGCAATACCTACTAAAGAAGAAAACGATAGAATTGTTGCAAAATTAAAAAAATAAGACAAGAAATTTTAAACGGAGCAAGCTTTAAATTAAAAGCTATTATTAATTCTGATGATCCTGGAGTTACTCAAAACGGGGGGAAATATGATATCACTAAAGAAAGTCCTTTTATTAAAGAATTTAAAGAAGTAGCTTTTACCTTAGATGTTGGCGAAATTTCGATGCCTTTTAAATCGCAATTTGGATACCATATTATACAACTGCACGAAATTAAAGGAAATACAAGAGTTGCATCACATATCTTAATGCAGCCAGAAATTCCTGATGATAAATTAAAAGAAACCCAAGACAAAATAAATAAAATTAAAAAAGATATCGAAGAAGGTAAAATTACCTTCAAAGAAGCTGTAAAAAAATATTCGCAAGATAAAGACACTAGAAATAATGATGGTGTTATTGTAAATCCATATTCTGGCGATACTAAATTTGATTTAACAAGAATGCCACCAGCCTTATACGCACGCGTTAGTGAACTTAAAAAAGGTGAACTTACAGAACCTTTTTACGAAGAATCTAGAGGAGGAGAAAAAATGTATAAAATGATCTTGTTAAAAGAAAAAACAGATACACATACAGCTCATTTGGTTAATGACTATGAAAAGATACAACAATTAGCTTTACAAAAGAAAAAGCAAGAAACCATTGCCAAATGGTCTAAAGAAAAAATTGTGGATACGTATATTAAAATGAGCGATAAATTTAAAAAATGTACGTTTAAAAGAAATTGGAAAAAAGAAATTAGTAAATAAAATGTCAGACGTTACCGCTGTAAATAATTTAGTAAAAAAATACCAACAACTACAACAAGAAATTGCCAAAGTTATTGTTGGTCAACAAGAGGCTGTAAATTTTGTGCTATTATCTATTTTTTGTGGTGGTCACTCCTTATTAATTGGTGTACCAGGATTGGCAAAAACCTTGTTAGTACAAACAGTTTCTGATGTTTTAGGATTAGATTTTAAACGAATTCAGTTTACACCAGATTTAATGCCTTCAGATATTTTAGGGAGCGAAATTTTAGATGAAAACCGAAAATTCACCTTTATAAAAGGCCCTATTTTTTCTAATATTATTTTAGCCGATGAAATTAATAGAACACCTCCAAAAACACAAGCCGCTTTATTAGAAGCAATGCAAGAAAAATCGGTAACTATTGCTGGTCATCATTATAAATTATCGTTACCATTTTATGTGTTGGCAACACAAAATCCTATTGAACAAGAAGGTACATATCCGTTGCCTGAAGCACAATTAGACAGGTTCATGTTTTCTGTCAATTTAAAATATCCAACGTTTAATGAAGAAGTGCAAGTAGTAAAAAACACGACTTCTAATAACACGCTAAAAGTTACCTCATTTTTCTCACCCGCAGAAATTATTGAAATACAACAGTTAATTCGTAAAATTCCTGTTACCGATAATGTGATAGAATATGCCGTTTCTTTAGTAGGAAAAACTAGACCAAAATCAGATGAAGCCACCGAATTAGTGAAAAATTATTTAGATTGGGGAGCAGGCCCAAGAGCTTCACAAAACTTAATTTTAGCAGCAAAAGCGTATGCCGCTGTTAACGGAAAATACTCGCCAGATATAGAAGATGTGCAGGCAGTTGCTATCCCTATTTTATCGCACAGAATTGTAAAAAATTACAAAGCAGAAGCAGAAGGAATTACCGTAGAAAAGATTATTAAATCATTATTGTAAGATGAAATTAAACAAAGAATACAAAACAGCATTGATTGTTTTTATAGTAACTTTTGTTGTCTTTTTTGCTATTTTTTCTAATTTAGATAAAGTAAAAGCGTTTTTTTAGTATACAATACAAAGAATTTTAAATACGTTATTTACCGTGTTTTGTGAATAAAAAAAACCGCCAATTGGCGGTTCTCTTTCTCTTTCTCAATACTATCCTCTTCTTTTTCTGTATTTTTTAGAGTCGTGTTTGTCGTCTTTTATATCAGATCGTTTTTTATACTCTTTTCTATGACTATTTCTTTTTTTGTAAGATTTTCTATACTCTTTATTAGGGGTAGAAGTTGCTTTTCTACGTCTTAATAATTTTCCTCTTTTTCCAATTTTAGCATTTGGTTTTGCTCTGTAATAGTAGTAATTACTATCTTCTTTGTATTTTTTATAGTTGTGTCTAAAATCACCTCTGTAAAAATAATCATCATTATAGTCCCAAACATGACCAAATTGAATATTGAAATCAAATCCGTAGTCATCATCATAATAATCATAACGTTTTACATGTCCATAAAACCGTGGATTTCCCCATCTATCGTATTTGATTTTTAAATGACCAACACGAGTTAGTTGTCCGAATCTATAATCAATAAAAACACTTCCAATACGTTTTACATTTCCTCTATAATCGTAGTTAATAAAGGTATTTCCAACACGTCTTATGCGTCCGTTATAATCTCTTTCAATACGAATTCCTCTGTGTTTTTTTGTGCGTCTTCCGTTATAATCATAGTAAATAGAAGTACTGTAATTTGTGTTAAAATCAAAATCGCCATTTAAAAAAACGTGAAATTGAATGTTTCTTTCTACAAAGGTTACCTCATTATTATAACGATAGTGAACCCCAATTTTTTTGATAGGTGTAGTGATGTTTTTTGCAGTTACACTTGTAAAAATCATCAATCCTATTACTAAAAGTATCCCTTTTTTCATAATTTCTAAAATTTAGGGTTGTGCCTACTCTTTTTGCTTTTCGGCTTCCGCATTTGACTAACAAATTTCAAAGAACGTGCCAAAGTTTTTTTTATAGAGGGGTACAAAATAATAATTGTAGCTAAAACAATACGTTAAAAGACTTAAGGTGAGTTGTTTGTAAGTTGTGAAAAAAATAAAAAAATAATTTACAGGTATGTGTAAAATTCTATATATTTATACGACTTATTTTCAAACCATGTGATGATGATAAATGCCATTGAAAAAAACTTACAAAGAGGTATTAGATTGTTAAAATCTATCTCTGATGAAGAGTATAGTAATACCACAATTGCCCCGTATTATTCGAGTATTGGTGGGCATATTCGTCATATTTTAGATGTGTTTTCGTGTATTTTTGACGGTTTAGAATCAAAAAAAGTAAACTTAGTAGCAAGAGAGCGTAATCAATTGGTTGAACAATTTACAGCTGAAGGAATTGCTTATTTTGAAAGAATTTTGAATAAATTACATCAATTAGATCAAAACGATTTTGATACAATTGTCAAAGTTTCTGATGATTTAGGCTTAGGAGTTGTAGAGATGAATTACACTCTAGGAAGTGCGTTGATACAAGCACATAGTCATGCCATTCATCATTTTGCAAGTTTAGGATATGTAATTTGTCAATTAGGTATTGCCTTGCCCGATGCAGATTTTGGTTACAATCCTACCACACCTAAAAAAGAAGTTTTAACTAGTTAATAGTTTTTTTAACTTTTTACTATACGCTCTTAATTCGAGCATTTCAGCAACAAATTTTTTAGCACTTTTATACGGAATATTATTTTCTTTATGATTGATTGTGGCAATTTGATAGATATATTTCCAATGGGTTCTTATCGATTTTAATGCTTTAAGGTAAGTGTACTTACTCGTGTCATAAATATGCGTAGGCTCAGAAATAATTC
>CAMZMA010000114.1 GCA_947311815.1 uncultured Flavobacteriaceae bacterium | reverse complement strand
TTGTATATGATGGCTAAAAATTATGATGGTATTTTATTATTTAAAATTTTTAAAAGATTATTATTAGATGGATTAGCAGGAGGTTTGTTTTTAATTAAATTTCAATTTTCACACATTTGGGCAATTATTAAAGCTCATTTTTCATTTTATGCTCAATTACCTAATTTACTTAAAAAGCGAAAAATAATAAAGCAAAATCAAACTATTTTTAATCCAGTAGGTTTATATAAAAATAGCATTATTACTCAAAAGTTTTTAAAAGGTACTAAAAAATTCACAGACTTAAATCCGAATGATTTTAAATAAAAAAAGACTGCCGTAATAGACAGTCTTAAATATTAAATTGGTAATAAGGTTGTTTACAACTCTAATAAACCATTTGTTTTTTTAACTCCCTCTGCCGACTCAGCAAGTTTAGCTTTTTCAGCGTCAGTTAAACTAATTTCAACAATTTTTTCAATTCCGTTAGCACCTAAAACACAAGGTACGCCAATTGATAAATCATTTAGTCCGTATTCTCCTTCTAACAAAGCAGAGCAAGGAAACATTTTTTTAGAATCTAAAGCAATGGCTTTAACTAATTCAGATACAGCAGCACCAGGTGCATACCAAGCAGATGTTCCTAATAATCCTGTCAATGTAGCTCCACCAACCTTTGTTGCTTCAACAACTTCTTGCATTCTGTCTTTTGAAATAAATTCAGAAACCACAACACTATTTCTTGTTGCTTTTTCAATTAAAGGTACCATACCTTTGTCAGAGTGTCCTCCAATTACCATTCCATCAACATCAGAAATAGGAGCTCCTAAAGCTTCAGCCAATCTGTATTTAAAACGAGCAGAATCTAAAGCACCACCCATACCAATTACTCTGTTTTTAGGTAAACCAGTTGTTTTGTGAACCAAATATGCCATTGTATCCATTGGATTAGATACAACTATAATAATTGTGTTTGGTGAATGCTTTAATAAGTTAGAAGAAACCGTTTTAACAATTCCTGCATTAATTCCAATTAATTCTTCTCTTGTCATTCCTGGTTTACGTGGAATTCCTGAAGTGATAACACAAACATCACTTCCTGCAGTTTTTGAATAGTCATTGGTAGAACCCACAATTTTTGTGTCAAATCCGTTTAATGATGCTGTTTGCATTAAATCCATAGCTTTACCCTCAGCAAAACCTTCTTTAATGTCTAAAATTACAACTTCTGAGGCGAAATCTTTAATGGCAATATACTCTGCACAACTTGCACCTACTGCTCCTGCGCCTACAACTGTTACTTTCATATTATTTTTATTTTTAATTAATGAATTTTTTTCAATGCCACGAATTTAATAATTATTTTATAATACATCTTTATTTATAAAACTAATAAATCTCATTTTTAAACGATTATTAGCACAAAATAAGATTTAACAATTATATTTGTTTTCAAAAAAAATAATAAAATAGGCAACCCTATAAAAAAGTGTGCGTCTATAAAGTGTAAATTTGTGGAAACTAAACAAGAACTCCAAGAAATAATAGAAGGTTGCGTTAAAAATAAACGCAAATACCAAAAAAAGTTATTTGACCTCTATTATGGTAAAATGCTTGGAGTGTGTTTAAGATACGCAAAAAATCCTGATGAAGCCAAAGATATGGTGCAAAATGGATTTATTAAAGTATTTAAAAAATTAGAAGTTTACAATTTTACAGGCTCTTTGGAAGGTTGGATTAGAAGAATAATGGTAAATACGGCTATTGACCAAATTAGAAAAAATAAAAAAGATCCTTTTCACTTAAATGAAGAGATTCAAATAAAAAATTTGGAAGAAGATGCTCCATTTGAAGCTCAAGAAGCTGAAAATGAAGTGAAAATAAAAGCAGAAAAAGCCCTAAAAGCCATTAGTGAATTACCAGCAGGTTACAGAACAGTGTTCAACTTATTTGTAATTGAAGGGTATTCTCACAAAGAAATAGCTGATTTCTTAAACATAAGTGAAGGAACTTCAAAATCAAACCTTGCAAAAGCAAAACAAAAATTAAGACAAAAATTAACTCGATAAAAACGAGATAAAACGTTGAAAAATGGATAAATTTGAAAAACAAATTAAAGATGCACTTAACAATTATGAAGCACCCTATGATGCTTCTCATTGGACATCTTTAAACAAAAAGTTAGGTCAACCTAAATCTACACTTTACAAGTGGATAGGAGGAACAGCAGCTATTTTAGCAATTGCTGTTTTAGGGTATTATGTGGCTGATAATTATCAATCAACAAATAAAACGCCTATTGCAACTCACACTAATAAAGATGAATTAACTACTATTCAACAAAATGATGAGATAATAGAAATTAATCAAATAGTAAGTGATGCAAATCATTCTGAATCCATTACTCCGCATTCAGATATTAATTCAGAAACTAACAATAACTCCAATCCTGCTCAAAGCAACATTCAAAACCAACAAAATATAAATAATCAAATGATAAATGATAATGATGACCTTAATCATTTTAACAATGAGAACACATCAATTAAACCCTCATCAAATATTAATTATCCCTCAACTTCTGATGAAAGTATAAATCCTGAACAGGCAAAAGCTGAGGTTGTTATTGATGGTTTTGCAAAATGTTTAAATGAGTCGTTTGAAATTAGGCCATCTGTGCCTAAACAAAAGGCCATTTATCAATGGGATCTAGGAGATGGTACAATTGTTAATGCTAATTTTGTTAATCATACTTATAGTAAAGCAGGTAATTATAAAATTACTTTAACTTTAAAAGATATAAAAACGCAAGAGGTAGTAAAAAAATCAGAGCCAGTAGAAGTAACAGTTTATGACCAACCTCAAGCTAATTTTACTTATGAATTTTCAAATGGAGTGATGCCTTTTGTTGTATTTAAAAATAATACAGACGTACCAACAACTAGTTGGGAAATTGTAGGAGTAACTTCTGCTAACACTCAAAATTTTGAATATTCGTTTAAACATAAGGGTGATTATGTAGTTAAATTAACAACGGTCAATGAAAATGGATGTAGCTCAACTACAACTCAAGTTATAAGTATTGAAAAAGATTATAATTTATTAGCTCCTAACGCTTTTTCACCTAACGGTGATAACTTAAATGACTTTTTTATACCAAAAGCTTTACCATTGTTAAATCAACCTTTTACAATGTTAATATATAACAGACAAGGAAATTTAATATATGAAACCAATGACGCCAATAAACCTTGGGACGGTATAAACTTTAGAGATGGCGTTCCTGCATCTGATGGTGTTTACGTGTGGATTGTTCAACTTAAAAATGATAAAGGTGAAATTGAAACTTATCAAGGACAGATTACAATAACAAGATAAAAATCTTTCGATAAAAACCCCTAAAAAATCTACTAATTGAATTAATTAGTAGATTTTTTTTTGTAGATGCAACTTTATTGATTTTTTAG
>CAMZMA010000113.1 GCA_947311815.1 uncultured Flavobacteriaceae bacterium | reverse complement strand
TGTCTAATGCTTCTCTAGACGCTACAACAGTGCTTTGTTTTGATGCCCAAGCACCTAATTTACTTCCATCGGGTCTCGATTCAAAATAACCATCAGATAAATTTTGAGCAATTTTTTCTGCTTTTCCTTTGATGATGATTTGTTGCTCTAAACCTGCCCAAAAAAAAGAAAGGCAAACATGATTATTTTGTTGAATTGCAATCCCTTTTTCCGAATTGTAATTGGTATAAAAAATAAAGCCTTCCCATGTATATTTTTTGAGTAATACAACTCTGTTTTTCGGATATCCATCTAAGCCAATTGTAGTTATAGTCATTGCATTGGCTTCATCTACCATTTCAGAAGCATCAGCATATAAAAACCATTGTTGAAATAATTCAATCGGATTTTCAGGACAAGATGCTTCTAATAGGGCTTGTTTTTTATATACTTTTCGGTGGTTGCTTAAATCGTGCGACATTTAGATGTTTATTAGAAAGCAAATTTAAGTAAAAAAAGCATCAAAAAAATTTTTATAACAACTCACTTGCAGCTTCTGCACAACGTTCTCCATCCATCGCAGCAGAAATAATACCTCCTGCATAACCGCCACCTTCGCCACAAGGAAATAATCCTTCAATTTCAGGATGTTCTAAATTTTCTTTTCTAGGGATGTTTACGGGGGATGATGTTCTAGATTCTACACCAATAATATTGGCTTCGTTGGTATAAAAACCGTGCATTTTTCGTCCGAAGGCAGCAAATCCTTTTTTCAATCTACTTCCAATTAATTTCGGAAACAAAGAGTGTAAAGGCGCTGAGGTTAGTCCTGGTTGATAGGAGGTTTCGTTTAATACGGATGATGTTTTTCCGTCTACAAAATCTACCAAACGTTGTGCGGGTGCCGCTTGCGTTCTTCCGCCTGCGGTAAAAGCCAAACGTTCTAAGTTTTTTTGATATTCTAAACCTTTTAATACGCCAAATTGTTCGTATTTAGGAATGTCTTTATCTACATTAATCTCTACAACAATACCCGAATTGGCAAATTTATTATTTCTTTTAGAGGGCGACATTCCGTTGACGACTATTTCTCCGTTTGCTGTTGCTGCGGGCACAATAAATCCGCCAGGGCACATACAAAAAGAATAGACGCCTCGGTTGTTTACTTGTTGTACCAAACTATACGAAGCTGCGGGTAATAACTCGTCTCTTTCGGTGCTACAATGGTATTGAATTTGATCGATTATTTGCTGCGGATGCTCTACTCGAACGCCCATTGCAAATGATTTTGCTTTTAGTGCGATGTCTTTTTTATGCAATAATTCGTAAATATCTCTTGCCGAATGACCTGTTGCCAAAATAACGGAATTTACAGCCATTTCTCGTCCGTCTTTTAAAGTAATAGCTTGTATTTTATTGTTTTTGATGCTAAAATCAGTGACTCTACTTTCAAAATGAATTTCGCCACCAAAATTTAGGATGGTTTCTCTAATGTTCTGAACAACTTTGGGCAATTTATTCGTGCCAATATGCGGATGCGCATCTACCAAAATTTGCTCTGATGCTCCGTGAAACACCAAATTTTCAAAGATTTTACGTACATCGCCACGTTTTAAACTTCGAGTGTAGAGTTTTCCGTCAGAATACGTGCCTGCACCTCCTTCGCCAAAACAATAATTAGAATCGCTGTTTACAAAATGCTCTTGATTGATGGCTTTTAAATCTCGTCTCCGCTCTTGTACATTTTTTCCTCGTTCTAAAACAATGGGTTTAAAACCGAGTTCTAAACAACGTAATGCAGCGTACATACCTGCGGGTCCAAAACCAATAATATGAATCTCTTTTGCTGATGAAACATCTTTATAATCAAACGTGTAATCGGGTTTTTTAGAAGGGTTTTCATTTAGATAGACAGCGACTTTATAATTGAAAATAATGAGTTTTTTACGAGCATCAATCGATTTTCGTAAGACCTTAATCGCAGTAATATCTTCTTTTTTTACACCCAAATGTTTTGAGGCTTTAAAAAGTAAAATATCTGCCTGTTTTTCTTCAATCAAATTTACACGAAGCTGAATCTCTTTTATCATTTGGTAAAAATAAGAAAATCCAATTTAGAAATTATTAAGAAAATAAACGTTTGTTGTAAATGATTTTTTATCTTTAACTTTTTTAAATATTGATGATGAATTTAGACACGTACAAAGTTTCAAAAACGATAAAATTAGCCGATTCAACCACCAAAGAAGTGATTGAAAACGCCGAAAAGAAACTAAATAAACTCAGTAAAAAGCTAAGTAAATTACAAGACACCATGTATGCCGAAGGCAAATATAGCGTGCTTATTTGCCTACAAGGAATGGATACTTCGGGTAAAGATAGTCTTATTAGAGAGGTGTTTAAAGAGTTTAATGCACGTGGCGTAGAAGTGCACAGTTTTAAAGTACCTACCGAATTAGAATTAAAACACGATTTTTTATGGCGCCATTATTTGGCATTACCTGCCAAAGGAAAAGTGGGCGTTTTTAATCGTACACATTATGAAAATGTGTTGGTAACACGTGTGCATCCTAATTATATTTTTGGCGAAAATATTCCGTCAGTAAAAAGTATTGATGATTTAAACGATGTTTTTTACCACGATAGAATGGATAGAATTAACGCATTTGAAAATCATTTGATAAAAAACGGAATGATTGTTTTAAAATTCTTTTTAAACCTATCTAAAGAAGAGCAAAAAAACCGATTATTACGTCGTTTAAATATTCCTGCTAAAAATTGGAAATTTTCTGCGGGCGATTTAAAAGAGCGAAAATTATGGGACAAATACCAGTTTTGTTATGAAGATTTACTCAATAGAACCTCCAAAGAAAAAGCACCTTGGTTTGTAATTCCTGCGGATGATAAACCTACAGCACGTTATATTTTAGCGAAGATCTTACTACAAGAATTAAAAAAATATAATTTTAAAGAACCTACTTTGTCCCCAAAATTACAAGCACAAGTAGCAGATTTTAAGAATGAATTAAATAATGAATAGATATGAGTTGAAAAGTTAGAAAAGTTAGAAAAGTAAAAAAGTTCTTTAAGAACTAAACTTTACAAACTTTACAAACTTTTAAACTTTATGAACTAATATAACATGAAACTAAACCTTACAAAACCCATCGTATTTTTCGATTTAGAAACTACGGGAGTCAATATTGCCAAAGATAGAATTGTAGAAATTGCCATCTTAAAAGTACATCCTAACGGAAACAAAGAAAGCAAAACATGGTTGGTCAATCCAGAAATTGAAATACCGAAAGAAGCCTCTGATATTCACGGTATAACGAACGAACAAGTGGTTGCAGAACCTACTTTTAAAGAATTAGCAGTAGAAGTAAGTAAAATGATTGCAGGTTGCGATTTGGCAGGATTTAACTCAAATCGATTCGATATTCCGTTATTGGCAGAAGAGTTGATGCGAGCAGGTATCGATTTTGATATGAATAACAGAAAAGCGATTGATGTACAAGTCATTTTTCATAAAAAAGAGCAACGAACCTTGAGTGCGGGCTATCAATTTTATTGCCATAAAGAATTAGAAGGAGCACACGGAGCCGAAGCAGACACCAATGCAACGTATGAAATTTTATTGGCACAATTAGAAAAGTATGAAGATATCGGAACATCTGTAGATGAACTAAGCGAATATTCTACCCACGGAAAACGTGCCGATTTTGCAGGTTTTATTTTGATGAATGAAGATGATAAAGAAATATTTTCTTTCGGTAAATACAAAGGACGTACCGTAGAAGATGTGTTTAAAGAAAATCCAGGATACAATGCGTGGATACAAAATGCCGATTTTCCGTTATACACCAAAAAAGTACTACGAGAAATTAAAGAACGCATGAAAGCACCAAAAAAAGGAATGACCGATGCTCAAAAACTAGAAGCGTTGCAACAAAAATTTAATTTGAGGTAAGTTTTTTATGATAGATTTCCCGAATTTTTCTGAAAATTCTCACTCGTTACTTTCTAAATTTTTAACAAAATCGGTTTTTGAAGAGTTAAAAAATAAAAAAACGACTAAAAATAATAGCTTACAGCAAGTAATAGCTTCTGGTGTAGCTCATCAAGATAGTCATATAGGTGTTTATGCAGGCGATAAAGAATCGTACACCATTTTTTCATCATTATTTGACCCGATTATTAAAGAGTATCATGGCTTTTCTAAACACCAAAAACATAATAGCAATACAGATATTACTCAGTTTTCAGGTAGTAATCCTGATGTAGAGAACAAGTATATTATATCAACCCGAATTAGAGTCGCAAGAAATATTGCTAACTATCCGTTAGGAACTATTATTTCTAATGAAGAAAGAAAAGAAGTAGAAAAACGTATTGTAAGTGCTTTGTGTGAGTTGAAAAACGAATTATCGGGCAGTTATTATCCGCTTTATAATATGCCTCAAAAAACACAAGCACAATTAATTGAAGATCACTTTTTATTTAAAGAAGGCGATAGGTTTCTTTCATCGGCAGGCTTAAATAATGATTGGCCAAACGGAAGAGGTATTTTTCATAATAAAGAAAAAACTTTTTTAGTTTGGGTAAATGAAGAAGATCAATTACGAATTATTTCTATGCAAAAAGGAGGTAATATAAAAGAAGTATTTGCTCGTTTGATAAAAGCTGTTAAAGAAATTGAAAAAGTAATAACTTTTTCTAAAAGCGACCGATTAGGCTACATTACTTCATGTCCTACTAATTTAGGAACTGCTATGAGAGCAAGTGTACATATTTTTTTACCAAAACTTTCTGCTGATATGAAAAAACTAAAATCTATTACAAATCATCATCATTTACAAATTAGAGGAGTAAATGGAGAGCATTCTGAGAGTAAAAACAGTGTTTTTGACATTAGTAATCAGCGTAGGTTAGGAGTCACAGAAATAGAAGCAATTAATGATTTATACAAAGGTATTACTGCTTTAATAAAGGCAGAAAAAGAGAAGATATAATTTTACAGCGCTTGTTTAACAAATTTTTATAAGATGATTAACAACACATTGTGAAAAAATAAAATTTTACAGTTTACTTTGGTAGAAAAATTATATCATGCAAAAAGTTACCTTATTTTTATTACTGATGTCTTTATCAGTATTTTCTCAAAAGATACATTTTACAGGAAAAATAGTAGATAAAGAAACTCAAAAACCAGTTGTGTATGCAAATGTCAGTTTTTTAAAAATCAATAAAGGTATTTCTACTACGCAGAATGGTACGTTTGATTTAAAGATTGATAAAAAATTACTGAATCAGCAAATACATATTTCTTGTTTAAATTACAAAGACACGGTTGTTTTTGCACATCAATTACAAAAATCCATACTTTTCTTACAACCAAAAGCGGTTGAGTTAGATGAAATAAAAATCAGCAGAAGAGTAGATAGAGAATTGGTGGTGGATAGATATAGAAGAAAACACATAAAAGGTACTTTTGGAGGAAGAAAAAGTTTTCCTTGGATTGTAACAAAGTTTTTTAAGTATAAAAACGAATACAAAAACACGACATATCTCAAAGAAATTACAGTTTATTTTGGGGCTTTGTTATTTAGAAAAAAATCTACTTTTAGAATACGTTTGTTTACTATTGATACGCTAACAGGTAAACCTTTTAAAGATATGTTAAGTGATAATTTAATTGTTTTAACAAAAAAAGTAAATGGAAAAATTAAAATAGATGTTTCTAAGTTTGATGTAGAATTTCCTATAAACGGTTTTTTTGTAGGATTAGAAAGATTGCATATACCAGATAATTTCTACAAAGAAACTTATACAATGGAAGGTAGTAAAAAAAAATATAAGACTACTAGAGTTGCTCCAAGTTTTGGTGCTGTTTATATGAAAAATATTGGTATTTGGATGTATTCTAAAGGGAAATGGAGGAAGCATAATTTTAACCATAGTAATTTTTTTAAAGGAAACTCAATTGTCCCCGCAATTTCATTAACCTTATCAAATTAAGTTGCTATCTTTGTATCCTTAGGTTTTGTCAATCTAAAATAAAAAAAATACGCCTAAAATGTACACAACATATAAAAATTTACCCAATCATTCAAGAGT
>CAMZMA010000112.1 GCA_947311815.1 uncultured Flavobacteriaceae bacterium | reverse complement strand
TAGCCGCTACTGGATGGAATCTTAAAAAGATGATGAGAAAATTAAAACAAGAGGTAAACTCTTGGCTCTATAATCTAATTTCTTCCCTATTGATGAGATATAAAAAACTTGTTTTTTAAGGAACGACTATTTAGTGAATTGTATTTATATGTAGTTATGGTCTGGTGATGTAAATTGCAAAAAAAGTGTTAACTTAAAACCTTGTAAAATAAGCTGTTTTCTCTAAAAAATACTGATTACAATAAGGGTCAAGCGCAAAACTTGTGGGATTTTTGTCTTTTTCACTTTTTTAAGAAAGGAAAAAAGAATGCCACTTCAATCGGGGATAACCTTTCTGCTAACAATGTTTTTTTAAAGAATCTGTTTTCCTGTATAAGAATGTCAGGGAAACTCATACTTTTAAAAAATAGCCGCTTTATACTCCCAAAATTTTATCATAAAAAGTACAAAATACACGGTAGCAATCGAAAATTTGATGGTTATCGAAGCTAAAAATCCTAAGAAAGCACCAAACGATGCTTTTAGTGCTCTGTTGGTATCTTTACTGTCGTATATTAATTCGCCAATTAATGCGCCAAAAAAAGCGCCGATTAAAATACCAAACGGAATAGGAGAGAGCAAACCAACAATTAAACCAATGGTTGTACCATACACTCCGTATTTTGTACCTCCAAATTTTTTAGTTCCCATAGCAGGAATAACATAATCGAGTATCCAAATTAAAATTGCCAAACCTAGCGTTACACCTAAAAAGGTCCAATCTTGCGGAACAGCTTTGGTTAAATGTAATAATAAAAGCCCAAACCAACCTGTTAAAGGCCCTGGTAAAACGGGTAAAAAAGCTCCGATAATTCCTAAAAGAACCAGTACGAAACCTAAAAGTGTTAAAAATATATCCATTTTTTGTTGTTTTTGTTAGTGTACGAATTTTAAAATTGTGGTATTTTTTTTACTCTTTTCAATCTAAATTCGTTCAAATTGATAAATTTCATCAAAAAGATTCTTCAATTTAGGGTTTTAAAATCAATAACCACACCATATTTTCAATTAAAAGACTAAATTATTTAAAAAATGTTACAAGTTTTTAACTATAAAATTAGTTTAAACTAAAAATTTAGTTATATTTGCAATGTAAAATTGATAAAAACACGAATGATGCACAAACAATTAACAAAAGCAGAAGAGCAATTAATGCATGTTTTATGGCAATTAGAAGAAGCTTCGGTAAAAGAAGTGATAGAAAAATTACCAGAACCAAAACCTGCCTATAATACCGTTTCTACCATTATTAGAATTTTAGAAACTAAAAAGTTTGTGGGGCATTTGCCTAAAGGAAGAGGATACGTGTATTATCCGAAGATTAAAAAAACCGATTATAGTAACCAAAGTTTACACAAATTAATGAACGGTTATTTTGAAGGTTCTTTTAAAAGTATGGTATCCTTTTTTGTAAAAGAAAACAAAATGGATATTTCTGAATTAGAAACTATTTTAAAAGAAATGGAAAAGAAAAATAAGTAATTGTTATTGCGAGGAATAGATTTGTCATTTCGACGATAGGAGAAATCACATAAGAATAAGAATATTTTTTCTTTGCTTTTGAAAAGTGGTTTTTAAGATGTGATTCCTCCACTGCGGTCGGAATGACAAAACAGTACGTCATTGCGAGGAGTTTGCGACGCGGCAATCTGTTCTAATAAATATAAAAAGTAAAGGAGTTTTAACAATATAGATAACTTATTTACCCTCGCAATAACAAAACAGTACGTCATTGCGAGGAAGTATGACGAAGTAATCTTTTTCATTAGTAAAATGAGATTACCTTGTTCTGCCAACAAGTAGGTTTGTATTCGCATCAATAATTATTTAGAATGTCATTGCGAGGAGTTTACGTGTTCTAATAAATATAAAAAGTTGCTTTCTCCACTAATCTAATAGGTTAGGTTCAATGCAACAATAAATTAAAAAACAAAAACGATGATACACTACATAATACAAGTTGTTTTATTTCAAATACTGTTTTTAGCAGTGTATGACTTCTTTTTAAGCAAAGAAACCTTTTTTACTAAAAACAGGTGGTATTTATTAGGTACAATGGGCGTTTCTTTTTTAATGCCAATTATTAAAATACCGACCTTACAAAAGGTGTTGCCAAAAGAAATGACTTTTTCTTTTGTAGATTTTGTAGATATGTCTGTAAATGAATCTATGATGATTGAAACCTCTTGGTTAGAGCGTTTAAGTACTGTTGAAATCGTATTTTTTGTAGGAGTTCTTTTGTTTTCGCTCTTGTTTTTTATCAAATTAATCAAGGTTTTTTGGATGATAAATAATCATCAGAAAATTATAAAAATGAAATTTACCTTGGTGTTATTAGTGCAACAAACAAAAGCTTTTTCGTTTTTTAATTACATTTTTTTAGGGAAAGACATTCCGAAAGAAAAGCAAGAAAAAATTATTGCACATGAGCTGATTCACAGTCAGCAAAAACACACGGTAGATTTGTTGTTTTTTGAGTTACTACGCATTATTATGTGGTTTAACCCGATGATTTATGTGTATCAAAAAAGAATCACATTGGTACACGAGTACATTTCAGACGCAGCAGTAGTGCAATCTACCACAAAAGAACATTATATCAATAACTTACTATCTGATGTTTTTCAGGTAGAAAACATATCATTCGTCAATCAGTTTTACAAACATTCATTCATTAAAAAAAGAATTATTATGATGACAAAATCAAAATCAAATCAATTAAAACAGTTAAAATATTTACTGTTAGTACCAGTGATAGCAATGATGCTATTATACACTTCGTGTGAAGATACGTATGTAGAAGATCAAAAACTTCAAGAGAAACAAAAAGATACGCAGCAAATTAATAAAATGGAGATAGAAGGTAGCGTTTCTTTTCCTATTGTAGATACTCCTCCTGTTTTTCCTGGTTGTACAGGATTAAAAAAAGAACTTAAAGCCTGTTTTTCTGAAGGTGTGGTTAAACATTTTGTAGCTAATTTTGATGCTAATTTACCCAATCAATTAGGTTTATCTTCTGGAAAGAAGAGAGTTTTTATTGGTTTTAAAATTGATAAAGAAGGAAATGTGGTAAACATTCAGTGTAGAGCACCGCATCCAAAAATTAAAAATGAGGTTGTACGAATCATGAAATCATTACCTAAAATGATACCAGGAGAACATCAAGGAAAAAAAGTAGTAGTAAAATACGTAATTCCTTTTACTATTATTATTGGAAATCAAGATGATGGAGATGAAATCATTTATGAAAATCAAGATAATCAAGATATTTCTAAAGAAGAAGCTTCATTTATTGTAAAAGAAAGTATTGAAACTATTAATAAAAAATTAAGAAATGGTAGTTCTTATGTTGATAGAAATATTGTTACTGAAACCGTTTACGAAGAAACAAGTACAGAAGTTTCTTTTATGCTTATAGAAAAAGTTCCTGTTTTCCCTGGTTGTACAGGAACTAATTTAGAAAAGAAAAAATGCTTTTCTAAAGAAATCCAAAAACATTTTGGAACTAATTTTAATGGTAATTTACCTAGTCAATTAGGTTTGGCAGCAGGTAAAAAAAGAGTTTTTATTGGGTTTAAGATCGATAAAGAAGGAAATGTAGTAAACATTCAATGTAGAGCACCGCATCCAGCTATTAAAAAAGAAGTGGTTAGAATTATGGAAAATTTACCTAAAATGACACCAGGAGAACAAAGAGGCAAAAAGGTAGATGTAAGATATAGCATTCCGTTTGTTATTATTGTTGAGTAGATAAATATGAAAAAGAAACTGATTATTATTCTGATATGTTGTGTGCAACAAGCTGTAGGTCAAACTACAGCTTTTGCTACGATAGATAGTTTGTTGCAAAAAGGACGGTATAAAATGGTCTTGCAAAAATTACAAGCTATCAATCCGCCAACTTTTGAGTCAGATGTAAAAATGGCTACGGTGTATCAATTGATAGATAATCACAAAAAAGCAGTATCATTTTATGAAAAAGCATTGACTTTTAAAAATGATGATGTTATTCGGTTAAAATTAGCTGCTAGTTATTTAAAATTGAAAAATTACGCAAAAACGATTGCGATTTATGAAGGTTTGTCAGAAAAAGATGAGGATAATTTGTTGTTACACTATCAATTAGCAAAATTATATTTGGTCACGAAACAATTAGAAAAAGCGATAGAGAAATTCCAGTTTTTAATTAAAAAAGATCCAGAAAACGCTAATTATTCCTATCGATTGGGAGTTGCGTATGCTTTTTTAGGAGCACGTAATAAAAAGATAGATAGTTACTTAGATGCGTTTAAAAAAGACAATCAACATATCAAAGCCATTTATCATTTGGCAACGGCTTTTAAAAAAATTGGCGATAGAGATTCGTCGTATTTATTTGTAAATAAAGGACTGAAAATCAATCCAAATCACATACAATTAAATCGATTGAAAATCAATAAATTATATAGAGATAAAAACTATTTAGCATCAATAAAATTGTTAAAAATGATGGATTCTATAGCGCCAAAAGAGTTTTATACAGCAACAATGTTGGGTAGATGTTATTACAATTTAGATAGTTTACAAAAGGCAAAAAACTATTTTGAAAAAGCAAAAAAATTAGATACCGAAAAAGAAGATTTTAAAAGTGACACCTATTTAGGGCATATTGCCATGAAAGAGCAAAAATATATGTGGGCTAAAATTCATTATTCGATGGCTATTTCTAGAGGTAAACGTTTGCGAGACGAAGAATATGTAGGGTTGGCAAATGTGTTTATTCAAGAAAAAAAGAAAAAGCAAGCCATTGAAATGCTTAAAAAAGCAACAAAAGAAAACAGAAATAATTATAAAGTTGCTTACCGTTTAGCTACCTTGTCTGATGCGTATTATAAAAATAAAAAAATTGCGTACAAACTCTATAATAAGTTTTTAGAAAGGTTTGAGTCTAAAGATAAAGAAATGACTGCCTTTGTACAACGAAGAATACGAGAGATTAAAAAAGAATATTTCTTGAAAGGAGAAACGATAGATTAAACTTAAATTTGTACTTTCACGTATTAATTTACAATAGATGTTTCTTAGAAAGATTCTTTTTCTTATAAGTATAGTGTTTTTCACATCCTGTCAGTTTTTTTCTTCGGATAAAAATAAAAACAGACAAGAGATAGATACGGTTGTTAATTTTTCTAAAGTAGATATTTCTCCGTCTTTTGCAGTGTGCGATAGTTTGATTGATAAAACAAAAAAAGACAATTGTTTTAGAACCTCAATACATCAAATTATTGCGAAAAAATTAGCAAAAACTACATTTAAAATCAATCAAAATATTGATGAAACTATCGTGGTAAACTTATTGATAAATTCCAAAGGAAAAATAAGCTTAAAATCAATCGAATCTTCTAAAATTGTTGCAAAAGAAATTCCCGAATTAGATAGTTTACTTGCCCTTAGTTTGCAAAATTTACCTAAACTTCATCCTGCATTAAAAAGAGGAATTCCTGTGGCTACACAATATCAATTGCCCATTAAAATTTTGTTTGATGATGAACATTAAAAACTACATAAACGGAGCGTTTTTACCTCCTGTCGCTGACAGGTATATTGATAATTACAATCCGTCAAACGGAGAAATTTATGGTCAAATTCCAAATTCTGACGTACAAGATGTTGAATTGGCATACAAATCAGCAAAAAAGGCATTTCCATCTTGGTCAAAAACTACAATTGATGAACGAAGTAGAATTTTAATCAAAATTTCAGAATTATTAGAAGCCAATTTACAACGTTTTGCAGAAGCAGAAAGCAAAGATAATGGCAAACCAATTTCTTTAGCAAAGTCAGTCGATATACCAAGAGCAGCAAGTAATTTTCGTTTTTTTGGAAATGCCATTACGCAATTTGCAAGTGAAAGTCATGAAAGTGTTGGTCAAAACGCCATCAATTACACCTTACGTCAGCCTATTGGCGTAGTCGGTTGTATTTCACCATGGAATTTACCCTTATATCTTTTTACATGGAAAATTGCGCCAGCAATTGCCGCAGGAAACTGTGTTGTTGCCAAACCAAGCGAAGTAACCTCTCTCTCTCTCTCTCTCTCTCTCTCCTCTCTCTTCTCTCTTACTTCTCTCTCTTTTCTCTCTCTTCTCTTTCTCTTTTCTCTCTTCTCTTTTTCTCTCTCTCCTCTCTCTTTATATTCTATATTTATCTCTCTATCTCTTTCTATTATATATAATATATATATATCTCACCCTCACACCTAAT
>CAMZMA010000111.1 GCA_947311815.1 uncultured Flavobacteriaceae bacterium | reverse complement strand
TTCTGTTTTTAGAAACTTTTGTTAATGCTGGTGCTTCTGCCATTTCATCTCCGATAAAACTACCTGCTTTAATTGTTTTAACTACATTGTACAACATTATTAAAGCACCTGTAATATATAAAGAACCTCCAATGGCACGCATCCAATACATCGGTATAATTTCTGCGACAGTTTCTAAGAAATTTCCGTAGGTTAAAGTTCCGTCAGGGTTGAACTGTTTCCACATAGAAGCTTGTACAAAACCTGCTACATACATAGGCAAGGTATATAAAATAATACCCAAAGTACCAATCCAAAAGTGCGCATTTGCTAATGATAACGAATGTAATTTTGTTTTAAATAATCTTGGTACTAACCAATACAACATCCCAAAGGTTAAAAATCCGTTCCACGCTAATGCACCCACATGTACGTGTGCAATAATCCAATCGGTAAAGTGTGCAATGGCGTTTACGTTTTTAAGCGATAACATTGGTCCTTCAAAAGTTGCCATTCCGTACCCTGTTATGGCTACAACCATGAATTTTAATACAGGATCTACACGTACTTTATCCCAAGCACCACGTAGTGTTAACAAACCGTTTATCATACCTCCCCAAGATGGTGCAATTAGTGTTACAGAAAATGCAACTCCTAAATTTTGTGCTCATTCTGGTAATGCAGAATATAATAAATGATGAGGTCCTGCCCAGATATAAATAAAAATCAATGTCCAAAAGTGAATAATTGATAATTTATATGAATACACAGGTCTGTTTGCTGCTTTAGGAATAAAATAATACATCAATCCTAAAAAAGGCGTGGTTAAGAAAAATGCCACCGCATTGTGTCCGTACCACCACTGCACCAAGGCATCTTGTACTCCTGAATACGCAGAATAACTTTTCATAAAACTTACAGGCAACTCTAAACTGTTAAAGATATGAAGTACTGCAACCGTTACAAAAGTGGCTAAATAAAACCAAATTGCTACATATAAATGTCTTTGTCTTCTTTTTAACATTGTCCAAATCATGTTAACTCCAAATGCTACCCAAACGAGTGCGATGGCAATATCTAATGGCCATTGTAATTCGGCATATTCTTTAGAGGATGTAAAACCTAGAGGTAACGAAAACGTTGCACCTACAATAATTAATTGCCATCCCCAAAAGTTAAAGTTACTTAAAAAATTACTCGCCATACGTGCTTTAAGCAATCTTTGAAGTGAGTAATAAACTCCCGTAAAAATAGCATTTCCTACAAAGGCAAAAATTACTGCATTTGTGTGTAATGGTCTTAAACGACCAAAACTAAGCCAAGAAATTCCGCTTGTATAATTTGGATATAAAAACATAAAAGCCAGCATTAAACCGACTGTCATACCAATAATACCCCAAAAAATTGTAGCGTAAATGAATTTTTTTACGATTTTATTATCGTAATAAAATTGTTGCATCTCCATAATTTAATTAATTTTAGTTTCTATTGTTAGTTAATTTTCTTTCTTTTCTTTTACAAGTTCATCATCAAAAAGCATACGAACAGAGGGCGTATAAGTGTCATCATATTGCCCACTTTTCACTGAATAAAAAAATGCGATTAAAAACACGAGTGCTATAATAACACTAATGGTTAAAAGTAAGTAAATAATGCTCATATCTTGCCTGATAAATTATTGCTCAAAAATATAATAAGTTCCTTTTTTAAAACATGATAAATATCATATCTCTCTCTATTTTTAAACTTTCTAAATAGTCATAGAAAATAGCTGTGTTTTTGGTTTGTTTTTTAACAAATGTACATCAAAAGCCATACATATATTTCGTACAAAAGGTCTTGCTTTTTCTGGTACTGTTAAGGTGTTTTCTTCTATAAACACCAACCCATCTGCTTCTAATTCTTTTAACAAAGATAAATGATTTTCTACATTATTAATTTTCATAGACTCATCATCCCACGAAGTGGAAAAATGACACATTATATTTAAGATGTGTTTTCTAATAATTAAATCTTCTTCGGATAATAAATGTCCTCTAAAAATTGGGATTTCGCCAGCGTTTACTAATTGCTGATACTCTTTTACCGTTTTTACGTTTTGCGCAAAGGCATACCAAGAATCGCTGATGGACGACATCCCTAAGCCCACCATTAATTGCGTTTTATTGGCGGTATAACCCATAAAATTACGATGCAAGGTTTTTTCTTGTGTGGCGGTAAATAAACTATCGGTTTTGAGTGCAAAATGATCCATCCCTATTTCTATGTAGCCCATTTCTGAAAAGAGTTTTTTTCCTAATTCGTACAATGCTCTTTTTTCATCATTTTTAGGTAAATCTGCTTCGTTAAATCCGCGTTGTCCTACGCCTTTTACCCAAGGCACGTGTGCGTAACTATAAAACGAAATTCTATCAGGACGTAATTCATTGGTTTTGTTGATGGTGTGCCTAACGTTTTCTTTGGTCTGAAAAGGTAAACCGAAAATTAAATCATGACTTACAGAGGTATATCCTATCTCTCTCGCCCATTTTGTGACTTGTTCTACATCTTCAAAAGGTTGAATTCTATGAATGGCTTTTTGTACAGTTTCATTGTAATCTTGCACACCAAAACTAACTCTTTTAAACCCTAAGTTAAACAATGTTTGCATCTGTTCTTTACTCGTAAAACTTGGGTGACCTTCGTAACTAAATTCGGCTTCGGTATGTTTTTCTGCAATTAAAAACAAGCCATCAATTAAGCGATGTAAATTTTCTGACGAAAAAAATGTGGGCGTTCCTCCTCCTAAATGAATTTCTTTAATAATTGGCTTTTCATCTACCAAATTAGCATACAGTTGCCATTCTTTTAATACCGTGGCAATATAATCATCTTCTACCGAATGTTGTTTAGTGATGTGTTTATGACACGCACAAAAGGTACATAAACTCTCGCAAAAAGGTAAGTGAATATAAACGCTTATTCCTTCTTTTTGATTGCTTTCAATAAATGATTTTTGAAAAGAAGCAATCCAATCTTCTTTAGAAATTCCGTTTTTATTCCAATATGGTACTGTTGGATAACTGGTGTATCTAGGTCCTGGAATGTTGTATTTTTGTATGAGTGAGCTCATTATTTATTATTTGTGCATATTTAATCTTCGGTAAAGAATTGTATATCCTCTCCTCTATCTCTTGCTTCTTTTACCTGTTGTTGCAATTCTACTGGCAATGTAGAAATAGGGACAATCAAGCCGTCTACCATAACCATTTCATTAAAAGGATTGTTTTCTTTCATGTTTTGTGTAGAAAATTCATCATCAAAATAAGTCATATCAAACATATCTTTTATGGTGCGGGCTTTGTTTGTTATGGTTGAGTTTTTTGTTTGAAAAAAATCACTAATATCCTGTGATTTGACATTAAATTGATTTGATGATTTATCAAACAAAAAATTAATAGAACCCACAGCATAAATAATAGCTGCTGCCCAAATTTCTAATTTCCCTCTTTTAAAAGGAATTTTTGCTTTTTTACTCATTTTAAAAACCACTTGATTACAAAGATCTAAGTATTCTTTATCTAATTTATGGTCGCAAAAACGCTGAATCAACGCTAATAATTGTGATTCCTTTTCTTGTAAATCTTTACTCAGTTCTTTTACAGTTCCTTTTCTTTCATTAATAGCATCTACAATGGGCAATAAACACTTGTTAATTGTTTTAATATTTACTTCTTCTTCGTCAAAATCTCCGTACCAATCTAAATATTCTTCATGCTCTGGATGATTTTCATCTTTTATCGCATTTAAAAAACCATAATACCCCCAAACACCTCCACAGTCTTCTAGTGGACAAGCAAGTTTTGCTTTTATACATGTTGGATAATTTATTTTATCATCTCTTTCTAAAAATTTTTCTACAGTAATTATATGCCTCCAGCTATCACCAAAATCGTATTCATATTTAATTTTTGA
>CAMZMA010000110.1 GCA_947311815.1 uncultured Flavobacteriaceae bacterium | reverse complement strand
TAATTTTAGATAAATACGGCATAGTTACTTATACAGAACAGGTTTCTGAAATTGTAAATGAACCTAATTATGACAAAGCTTTAAATGCGCTAAACTAAACCACTATAGACAGGAAGTCTGTAAGTTTGCTTCATAAAAATTTTACGACATTGTATTCGTGTGAATTTGCGTAATTCGTGTCAAAATTTTTAGAATCTGAAACGAAATACACTTAAAACACATTATTTTAACTCTATTTGAAACCAATAAATGAAAAACCCGAATGATAGTTTTATAAAAGGAAGACTAAAAAGTGTAAAATTTGCATTAAGAGGTATGTGGCTTTTACTAACTACTGAAGACAGCATTAAAGCACAATCTTTCTTTGCTTTGTTAGTAATTATTGCAGGTTTTTATTTTGATATTTCATCTACCGAATGGATGATGCAATTACTAGCAATTGGTTTGGTTTTAGTAGCCGAAAGCTTAAATACTGCCATAGAGAAAGTAGCAGATTTTATACATCCAGATTATCATGAAAAAATTGGTTTTATAAAAGATATTGCTGCAGGTGGTCCTAGTTTTGCTGCTATTATTTCTTTGATAATTGCAGGTATTATTTATGTGTCAAAAATTGTAATTTTATTCTAAGTAAATACTATATTTACAAATTGATAATACGTTACAATCTAAATGGCAATAAAAACTACAAAAACTACAAAAAACAAGCAGGTAACTGAAGAAAAGAAACCTATTTTTTCTTTTTTAAAAAACAGGCAAACACAAACTATAATTGGTAGTTTTTTAATGCTTTTTGGGCTGTTTCTTTTCGTCGCATTTATCTCTTTCTTTTTTAATTGGCAAGAAGACCAAAGTACCCTTTCTCATTTAGCAGACAAAACCATAAAAAGCAATAATTTATTAGGAAAATTAGGTGCTAAATTAAGCCACTTTTTTATTTATGACGGTTTCGGTTTAGGAGCATTCATCATTCCTTTTTTATTATTTATTTCTGGTTTGTATTGGTTTTTTAATACCAAAATATCAAAAATTATTACTTCTTGGAACTGGGGTTTGCTAAGTATGTTGTGGATTTCTGTCACTTTAGGTTTTATTGAAAAAAAATACGCATTACTCTCTGGCGTTATCGGTTTTGAAGTGAACGAATATTTAAGAACATTTATAGGCAAAACAGGTTTATCTATTGTCCTTTTCTTTTTATTGATTGCTTATTTGGTGATTCGTTTTAAAATTACTCCCGAAACAATTGCAAAACAATTTCCGAAGAAAGAAGAAACAAGAAATACTGAAGAAATATCAGAAAACACCACTAATAATACAAACGAAACTGAAAAATCTAACTTTGAATTATCCATAGAAAACTTACAACCTACAATTCAAAATCATTCTGATGTCAATACGGTTGATGAAAAAACAATTCCTTTAAAAATTAATGTAAAAACTACTGATAAAAAAGAGTTAACACCAACACTAAAAGAAGAAAAAACTGCTGAAGATGTAACGATAGAAATAGAGGAAGTTGCAGAAGAAAAAAGTGTTGCCGAAAACTTATCAGATAAATTAGTGAAAGATTTTGGCGAGTTTGACCCAAAATTAGAATTAGGAAATTATAAATTCCCAACATTTAATTTATTAAAACAATACAACGAAAGTATTTCTGTGGACCCTACCGAATTAGAAGCCAATAAAAACCGAATTGTAGAAACCTTAAAAAACTACAAAATTGGTATCGCCGAAATTAAAGCAACTGTAGGCCCTACTATTACTTTGTACGAAATTGTGCCCGAAGCAGGAATCAGAATTTCTAAAATTAAAAATTTAGAAGATGATATTGCCTTGTCATTATCGGCTTTAGGAATTCGTATCATCGCTCCTATTCCTGGAAAAGGGACGATTGGAATTGAAGTACCTAATAAAAAATCGACCATCGTTTCGATGCATTCTGTAATTTCATCCAAAAAATTTCAAGAATCTAATATGGAATTGCCCATCGCTTTGGGTAAAACCATCTCTAACGAAACCTTTGTGGTAGATTTGGCTAAGATGCCTCACTTGTTAATGGCAGGTGCAACAGGACAAGGAAAATCGGTTGGTTTAAATGCCGTTTTAACATCATTATTATATAAAAAACATCCTGCAGAAGTTAAATTTGTTTTGGTTGACCCCAAAAAAGTAGAACTTACTTTATTCAACAAAATTGAACGTCATTATTTGGCAAAATTACCCGATTCTGAAGAAGCTATCATTACAGATACTACCAAAGTGGTAAATACATTAAACTCATTATGTATTGAAATGGATAACCGTTACGATTTGCTTAAAAATGCAATGGTTAGAAATATTAAAGAATACAATGCAAAGTTTAAAGCACGTAAATTAAACCCAGAAAACGGACATGAATTTTTACCTTACATCGTTTTAGTGATTGATGAATTTGCCGATTTAATTATGACGGCAGGCAAGGAAGTAGAAACGCCTATTGCTCGTTTAGCACAATTAGCACGTGCTATTGGTATTCACTTAATTGTAGCAACTCAACGTCCATCAGTAAATGTAATTACAGGAATTATTAAAGCCAATTTCCCTGCAAGAATTGCGTTTAGAGTAAGTTCTAAAATAGATTCTCGTACCATTTTAGATACATCGGGCGCAGATCAATTAATTGGTAGAGGAGATTTATTATATGCAGGAGGAAACGATGTAATACGGATACAATGTGCCTTTGTTGACACACCAGAAGTAGAAAAAATTACCGATTTTATCGGTTCGCAACGTGCGTATCCTGATGCTCATTTACTACCAGAATATGTAGGCGAAGAAGGTGGCACAACTCTTGATAACAATATAGCAGACAGAGATAAACTCTTTAGAGAAGCTGCCGAAATTATAGTAACAGCACAACAAGGTTCTGCCTCTTTATTACAAAGAAAATTAAAATTAGGCTACAACAGAGCAGGTAGATTGATAGATCAATTAGAAGCTGCAGGTATTGTAGGTGGTTTTGAAGGTAGTAAAGCAAGACAAGTGTTAGTACCAGATTTTGTAGCGTTAGATCAATTATTAGAAAACGAAAACTCTTAATGAGTTACATATCAATTTAATTATTATTGATAAAAAATATTTTAATCAAAGAACATGAAAAAATTAAATATCTTATTCATCGTATTATTTATTACCACTACTAGTTTTGGACAAAAATCTGCATCAGCAAAAAAAATATTAGACGAAGTTTCTGCTAAAATGGGCGCATATAAAAATATGTACATCGGTTTTAGTTCATCATTAACCAATGAAGAGGCTGGTATTAATGAAAATGATGAACCGCCAATGAGAGGGACCATTACCTTACAAGGAGAATTGTACAACTTAGATTATATGGGCAATAAATGGATTTACGATGGTAAAAATTTATACGTAATCAATCCTGATGAAAAAGAAATAAATATTACCAATGAAGAGATGGAAGATGATGGTTTTATTTATCCGTCAAAATTATTGACTTTTTACAAAGAAGGGTATAATTATTCTTTAGGAAAACTTAAAAATATCAAAGGACGAAAAGTACAATACATCAACCTCACTCCTATTGATAGCAATTCTGATATTGTAAAAGTAGAACTAGGTATTGACGCCAAAACCAAACACATTTATAAAATGATACAACTTGGTAAAAATGGCTCTAAAACAATATTAACCATCACAAAATTTAAAAGCAACCAACCTATCTCAGAAAAACTATTTACTTTTGACAAAGAAAAATACCTAAAACAAGATTATATTATAGATTAATCTATTTCTAGAAAGTAATGAATGAAAATCTTAGATAAATACATACTTAAATCTTTTTTAAGACCCTTTTTTGCCACGTTTTTAATTGTGCTTTTTGTACTAATTATGCAAGTACTTTGGCAAACGTTAGAAAACATTGCAGGTAAAGGTGTAAGCATTGGTTTTATTTTAAAATTTATTTACTACACCACGTTAATTATGATTCCGCAGGCGCTACCCATTGGCGTGCTTTTATCATCTATAATGGCGCTGGGTACTTTAGGCGAAAATTACGAATTTGCCGCTGCTAAATCGGCAGGCGTTTCTTTACAAAGATTGGTAAGACCTATTGTGTATTTAGCCTTTTTTTTTAGTGCAATAAATTTCTTATTTCTAAACAATGTGTACCCGTATGCCGTTTTAAAACAGAAAAATTTATACTTAAACATAAAAAAGAAGAAACCTTCTCTTGCCCTCGTAGCAGGAAGTTTTAATTCAGAAATACCCAATTATCAAATTAAATTTGATGAAAAGTATGGCGAAAAAAACAATTTGCTTAAAAATGTATTGATTTATGATTTATCAAGCAGAAGAGGAAACCAAAAAGTAATTACCTCTAAACGAGGTAAAATTATCTCAGAAGAAGGAAGTAGATACATGACACTTGTACTGTATGACGGTCATTTTTACGAAAATCATTTAAGTAATAAGGTGAGTTTTAACAAACAAAAAAACATGCCTGCATCTAATGGAGATTTTGAAGAATATGAATTTAATATAGATATCTCTTCTTTATCTAGCGGAAATTTAGAAGATGAAAAATACAAGAAATCGTATAATATGTTAAGTGTACAACAACTTGGAGACACCATACCTATTATGAAAAATGGTTTTGATGAATTTATTAAAATTAGATCTAAAAATATATTTAACAATGTACTTGCCAAAGATTTATACCAATATACAGACTCTTTAAAAACAAAAAATATTGATAAAAATATCTTAGAAAATTTTACTTTAAAGAATAAAGTTCAAATTTTCTAAGATATTTTTATCAATATTTTTTGTTTTTAAAGAGTCTGTATATTGGTATAAATCTTT
>CAMZMA010000109.1 GCA_947311815.1 uncultured Flavobacteriaceae bacterium | reverse complement strand
TTCGTATTTTTAATATCCACCCCTTTCCTAAGGAACGAGCTAAAAAAAGACTCCTCAAAAATTTAAATTTTTGAGGAGTCTTTTTTTATATATTTTAAGAAAAAGTTACTTCACCTTTATTCTAAACACCTCTTTATTTTCAATTGCCCCCACTAAAACATCATTTTCTAAAACCTTCCCTACTCCTGCTGGTGTTCCTGTAAAAATGATATCGCCTTTTTTTAATGTAAAATATTGTGAAACGTAGCTAATAAGTTCATCAATCTTCCACAACATAGCGTTTGTATTTCCGTCTTGAACGACAGCATCATTTTTTAGTAATTGAAATGATAACGCTTCTAAATTATAATTTTCTTTCGGATAAAACTCACTAATAACTGCGCTCCCATCAAATGCTTTTGCCTTTTCCCAAGGCAATCCTTTTGCTTTACATTGGGCTTGCACATCTCTTGCGGTAAAATCGATTCCTAAACCAATTTCATCATAATATTTATGTGCAAACTTGGTGGCAATGTGCTTTCCTACTTTATTTATTTTTACCAACACTTCTACTTCATAATGAATATCATCTGAAAAAGGAGGAATAAAAAACGGCATTCTCTTTGCTAAAATTGCCGAATCTGGTTTTAAAAACACCACAGGATTCTCTGGTTTTTCATTTGCTAATTCTTCGATATGTTTTGCGTAATTACGCCCAATACAGATTATTTTCATCCCATCCTAACCTTCTCAAAGAGAAGGAATTTTTATTTTTATACTACAATATATTATTCACTAAAAACTCCCAACCAAAAACTGACAACTGATCACTAAAAACTTCTACGGTATCCATTTTTTTTCGAAATTAGGTTTTCTTTTTTCTAGAAAAGCATTTCGTCCTTCTTTGGCTTCATCTGTCATATAGGCTAAACGTGTTGCTTCTCCTGCAAATACTTGCTGACCTACCATACCATCATCGGTTAAATTCATGGCAAATTTTAGCATTTTTATTGACATTGGCGATTTTGCTAATATTTCTTGCGCCCATTGAAAAGCCGTATTTTCTAACTCATCATGAGGTATTACAGCATTTACCATTCCCATTTCATAGGCTTCTTGTGCGGAGTAATTTCTTCCTAAAAAGAAAATTTCTCTTGCTTTTTTCTGTCCGACCATTTTTGCCAAATAAGCAGAACCATAACCGCCATCAAAACTAGTCACATCAGCATCTGTTTGTTTAAAAATAGCGTGTTCTTTACTTGCCAAAGTCAAATCGCACACAACATGTAACGAGTGTCCGCCACCAACTGCCCAACCTGGAACTACAGCAATTACTGCTTTTGGCATAAAACGGATTAAACGTTGTACTTCTAAAATATTTAAACGATGATAACCATCTTCTCCTACATATCCTTGGTTTCCTCTAGCTTTTTGATCGCCACCAGAGCAGAACGAGTACACGCCGTCTTTTGTTGATGGGCCTTCGGCAGATAATAACACAACTCCTATAGAAGTATCTTCGCCAGCATCATAAAAAGCATCGTATAATTCTTTGGTGGTTTTGGGTCTAAATGCATTACGTACATTAGGTCTGTTAAATGCAATTCTTGCTACACCATTACATTTTTTATAGGTGATGTCTTCGTACTCTTTGGCTGTTTTCCAATCGGGTTGTATCATAATCTAGCACTTTTATCGTTCTAAAATAAAGTTTGTCTTTAAAAGACAAAAGTAAAGATTTAGATTCTCGAAAAATATTATTTTAGGAACTTTATCTTTTAAAATTCTAATTTTTTAATATATTTAGCCAAAATCCCTATAAATTATCATTATGTATAGAATTGTATTTGTTTTTCTTTTTTTTATATCGGCATTTTCTTACGGACAAGAAATTATTATCAAAAATTACGAATCTGATGAATTAAAAGATGTCCGAACCCTTAAAATACACCTCCCCAAAAGCTACTCGAAAGATAGTATTGGTAATTATCCTTTAACTATTGTGCTTGATTCTGAAAAATTATTTGACTTATACGTTGCCAATTCAAGTCTTTTTGAAAAAAAAGACAAAGTGCCCGAGCAAATTATTGTTGGAGTTCATATTTCTAAAACTAAATATAAAGATGTTGGCTTTATAAAAGAAAATAGTTTACCAACCGAAAGTAGTTCGCAATTTTATCGGTTTTTAAGAGATGAATTACTACCATATATTGAAGATAATTTTAAAACCTCTCCTTTTTTAAGTATTGTTGGAGAAGGTTTAGCAGGGAATTTTATTACTTATTTTTTAAAAGAAAAAGAACCGATTTTTAATTCTTACATTGTTATCAATCCTATGTTTGGACAAGATATTGTTTCTTTAATGAGTTCTTATTATTTAAAAAGGTACGAAGCAAGAGACAACACTTTTTATTTTTACGTAAGTGATGGCCCTCAAAACAATAGCAAAAAACAAGAACGTATTAATGGCTTAGGATTTTTTTTCAAGAAAAATACAATCAAAAATTTTCATTTTAAATCAGATTCATTAACCCGATCTCCTTCTAATCTTTCTGCTATTTCTGAAGCAATTCCTAGAGGATTAAGTGCTGTTTTTGAAAAATACTCTGCAATTAGCGAAGAAGAATTTAATAAAAACATAAAAGATTTATCGCCTCCAGATGCTATTTTATATTTAGAAAATAAATATTTAGACATCGAATTTCTTTTTGGTACGGCTATTAAAATAAGACAAAAAGATATTTTTGCTATTGAAGGTATTATTATTGATAAAGAAAATGGTGATTATTTGAAAGATTTTGGAGAAATGATTTTAAAATTATATCCAGCATCTGAAATGGGAAATTATTATTTAGGAAAATATTATGAGTCTGGAAAACTTTATAAAAAAGCATTGAATCAATATAGAACTGGTTATGGAAAAATGAACCCTTCGGATCCTAGAGCAGAACAATTTTACATAAATATTGAGCGATTACTAAGCCGATAATCAGTTTTTTACCAGCTCTATAGCATCTGAGTTTATTTTTATTTTCTTTTCTTTATACAAATTACCTATAGCTCTTTTAAATGCTTTTTTACTCATTTGTAAGCGGAATTTTATGGCTTCGGGAGAGCTCTTATCTGTTAATTTAAGAATACCATCATTATTTTGAAGATATTCTAACACCGTATCAACATCGCTATGAATTACTTGCCGAAACCCTTGCGGACGTAAAGCAACATCTATTTTACCATCTTCTCGAAGTGTTTTTATGTAGCCATCTAACTGCATTCCTTCTTCAATATCTTTATAAATATCGCTTTTAAAAAGCAAGCCTTCAAACTCATCATCTATTAAAACAACATAGCCTAAAGCTGTTTGATGCCTTACTAACAACGCTACTTTATCTCCTTCTTTATATTCCATAATTATACATTTTTAAAGTAGTTTTTTAACACTACATCATTCACTTTTTTTGGTGTGAAAATTTCTAAAATTTTTGGTTGATTTGAGGCTTCAAAAAAATCATCTAAAGCAATTTTCAAGCTTTCTAAATCTAGAACCGAATTGTATGCAAAATTATACATTTTTGACAAATGTTTTGCTGTTAATTGATGCGGAGTTTCAAAATAATCGGTTGCGTTGGTAGTTTGCGGCCCAGGAATGAATCTAAAAATTCCGCCACCAGCGTTATTTATAATGATAATTCTAAAATTAGGTGGAATATAATTGTTCCACAATGCATTACTATCATAGAAAAAACTCAAATCGCCTGTAATAAAAACTGTTTGATTTTTTTTAGCAAAAGCAGCTCCAATTGAGGTACTTGTGCTTCCGTCAATTCCGCTTGTGCCTCTGTTACAAAAAACATTTATACTTGGTTTTATAGCAAACAATTGCGAATATCTAATCGTAGCACTATTGCTAAGTTGTAAATTACAGTTAATAGGGAGTTGTGCTAAAACCTGTTCAAAAACTTTTAAATCTGAATACGGTGTTTTTGCTAAAATACGTTGATGATTTTGATTTCTATCTTCTTTTTCTAGTAACCATTTTTGTTGATAGACACTTTCTATTGATACCCCTTTTAAGGCTAATTTATTTAAAAAACCAACTGCATTTTCTTGTACAAATTCGGTCAAACAATGATACGTATCTAGTTTTGTAAATTCATTAATATGCCAATGATGTTTTGGCTGATGTTTCCTCAAAAACTGTTTTATTTTCTTAGAAACCACCATTCCGCCTAGAGTAATTAAAACTTCTGGTTGCAACTCTTTTAATTTAGATTCATCCAAAGAAAAAATGAGTTGATCTATCGAATTGATAAATTTAGGATGATGTACATTTGAAATCGTTTCTGTAAGAATAATTACCGAAGCATCATCAACAAAAGTATTTAAAACGGTTTGCAATTCATTGTCAGGAAAATGACTTCCTATTAAAATGAGTTTTTTGGTTGAAATGTTCCAAATTTTAGAAAACTTTTCGATAGAAACAGATGGCTTCACGTTGTTTGTAATGACGTTTTGTAGGTCATTACGAGGAATTAACGATGAAGTAATCTCTTTTTCAGATTGCTTCACTTCGTTCGCAATGACGCTGACTGTTTCATACAACGGTTCATCAAAAGGAACATTGATATGAACAGGTCCTTTTTGAGTGATTGCCGTTTGTAATGCCTTGGTTATTTTGTGTAGATTGTTACTTCGACTACGCTCAGTAACCGTACTTCGACCCTGTCTGCCGACAGGCAAGATTCGCTCAGTAACCGTACTTTGATTGTTTTTATTGAGTAAACTTCGACTACGCTCAGTTTCCGAATTATGACTTCGCTCAGTTTCCGAATTATGGTTTTGGTCAGTTTCTAAATCAGATAAATTTGCAGCGTATAAAATATGATTATCAAACACATTTTCTTGTCGTATGGTTTGTCCGTCGCCAATATCAATTAAATGTTTGGGTCTATCTGCAGAAATAATTAGTAACGGAATTTTACTATAAAATGCTTCTGCAATGGCAGGATAATAATTTAACAACGCAGAACCCGATGTGCATACAATTGCTACAGGTTTTTGAGTTTGTTGTGCAATTCCTAAGGCAAAAAATGCAGCACAACGTTCATCAACAACACTTAACGCTGTAATTTCTGGATGATTTGAAAACCCAATAGTTAATGGCGCATTACGTGAACCTGGAGAAAGAACGACCGTATCAATCTTAAACTGATGAACAGCCGAAATAACGAATTGCGCTAAGTGATTTTTTGGAAACATTTTTTTAAATCTTTTCAAGATTTAAAAAGTTAAAAGTTTTCAGTTTTTAGTTATCAGTGCATCACTAAAAACTAAAAACTGAAAACTAAAAACTTTCTTAATTCCCTTTTTGGTAATCTGCTAAAAATTTTGCTAAACCGATGTCTGTTAACGGATGTTTTAACAATCCTTCAATAGCACTTAATGGGCCTGTCATTACATCTGCTCCTAATTTTGCACAGTCAATAATATGCATGGTATGACGTACAGAAGCTGCTAAAATTTCGGTTTCAAATCCGTAGTTATTATACACCAAACGGATTTCTGAAATTAAATTTAATCCATCGGTAGAAATATCATCTAACCGACCAATAAATGGCGACACATACGTGGCACCTGCTTTGGCTGCCAATAATGCTTGCCCTACAGAAAACACTAAAGTTACATTGGTTTTAATGCCTTTGTCAGAAAAATATTTGCAGGCTTTAATTCCGTCTTTTATCATCGGTAATTTCACCACAATTTGCGGATTTAACGCTGCTAAAGCTTCTCCTTCTTTTACCATTCCTTCAAAATCTGTTGCAATAACTTCGGCAGAAACATCGCCATCAACCAACTTACAAATTTCTTTGTAATGGTTAATAATATTGTCTGCGCCTGTAATTCCTTCTTTTGCCATTAAAGACGGATTGGTGGTTACACCATCTAAAATACCTAAAGATTGTGCTTCTTTTATTTGTGCTAAATTAGCTGTGTCTATAAAAAATTTCATTTGTTTATGTTATGTTATTTAGTGTGTTATAAATATTTTTCATCAAAAAACCCTTCTGATTTTAACTCTTCTATTTCTTTCTTATTAAAATATTTTTCTATTTTACTCATCAAATAGACTTTTCTTTTTCTTCTGTATGCAAAACTAAATAAATTCCCCATTCTTCTTATGCTTTGTAGCCATTTTCCTTCAGGGTTTTTTTCTTCATCATACCGCCAACGTTTCCATAATACAATCCGTTGTTCTTCGGTCATTGGGTAACGCCATAATCTTCTTTCGCCAAAACGAATTTTCCAAATTACATTAACTTCTTCTATAAGTTCTTCTGGTAAGAGGTCTTTTTTTGGTAACAAATAGGAGTAAAAACGGGTAATAAATTTAGGTTTATCCGATTTTTTACTATTCCATAAATCTCTGATAAATCGTTTTGCATACAAGACAGGGTCTACGGTATAATCATCAAAATCGACACCTATTTTTTTAATTTTTCTAACTAGTTTTTTATTTTCTTTTGCGCCTACAAGAAATGTTCCTAATTTTTGTCCTTTGTACTCAAAACGATGATTTACATAAATTCTAACACCATCATTTACAGCTTCTTTAAGTAATGCCAACCATTTATTATGTATTTGGTTTCTAACAGAATTTTTTGCTGCTTTTTTATAATCGAACCCTATTTCTTTGATTTTTGCTAATAATTCTTTATTATCAGCTTGTTGGGTTCTGTATAAGAAACTCCCCAATTTCTTATCTTTATAGGTGTACCTAAAGTTTGGTCTTATTAACTCTCCTGCATCTAACGCTTCCTTTAGTGTGTCTAACCACGCTTGTTCTCGTTGTTCTTTTTTTGTCATAATTCTTCTAAAAAATAAATAATAGATTTAAAACTGCAACCGTTTAATTGTTAAAAGTTGCATTCATTATTTTTATTTTTCGTAGCAAATAGTCTCATCCTTTATAAGGGTGAAAAAAGTGTATTAAATAATACTGAAAGGGATTTGCAAAAATGGTGTGCCTCCTTTTTGTTTGCAAAACGCAAAGTTACAATTTAAAATGATTCATCAAAAGTTTTTCATACATTTTATCTGGCAAGATTCTTTTAAGTACTATTGAAAATTTTTCTAAAAACCCGCCAACTTTATAATGTATCTTTGGTTTTTTAGTTTCAATAATCTTGTATACTGCTTTTGCCATCATAATAGGAGGCATTCCTTTTTCTACATCGGCATCTGCCATGGCTAAATTAGCTGCATATACTTTTTTATAGGCAGAGTTTTCAAAAACGGGCGTATGATACCTACCAGAAGCAATATTGGTTGCAAAATCTCCTGGTGCGATAGTAACAACATCTATTCCGAAATTTTTTACTTCCATTCTTACCGCTTCTGTCACCAAAGATAAGGCTCCTTTTGTGGCAGAATAAACCCCTCTAAAGGGCAAACCCATATAACCAGCAATTGAAGTTACGTTTATTATAAGTCCGTTTTTTTGATTTCTCATTTGTGGTAAAACAGCTTTCATTACATCAATAGGACCAAAAAAATTGGTATTGAAATTTTCTTTCATTTCTTCGGATGGAGTTTCTTCTATAGCACCTGTAATCCCTTTTCCTGCATTATTAATAAGCACATCAATCTTTCCTTCTTTTTTAATCACAAAATCAACTGCTTTTTTTATTGATTTTACATCAGTTACATCTAAAACTACAAAAGTAAAAGGCATGTTATTGTTTGTTTTAACACTTCTGCTTGTACCATAGACTTTGCATCCTTTTTCTGACAAATACATGGCAATAGATTTTCCTATTCCAGAAGATGCACCTGTAACTAACACTACTTTAGACATATTTATTTATTGAAAGATTAAAGAATTAAAAGATTAAAAGATTAAAAGATTAAAAAATTGAATGATTGAATGATTGAATGATTGAATCCCAAAATGGTTTACAAATATCTTAAAAGTAAGCGAAGGAATCTAAAAAAACAGGAAGAAAAATAAAGGTACAAAAAATGGCAAGCTACCTACATCACACTGCTACAACCAAGTACCCTTGCTGCGTTCCCGCCCTGGGGGATTCCGAGGGAGCTAGTTGTGTAGAACTTGCCGTTGCAAATTTACAATCATTTTTTTAGTTAGCAACTAAAATTTTATCAAAATTTGTGTAACGTTTTTAATAGTTTGACAACTAATTAATTATTATTGAATATATTTGTATCACTAACTAAAATATTATCACATGGAAAATCAAGTATCAAGTAAAAGTATTATTTTAAATTACGGTTTATACTTAGGTATCGCTACTGTTTTAATAAATCTTGTAAATTATGCTATGGGAAATCACTTAGACCCACATTGGTCTATAGGAGTTATTTCAGGCGCATTATTTATTGGATTTATAATTTATGGTATTAAAAATTTTAAAGAAGCAAATGGAGGAATCATCTCTTGGGGACAAGCTGTAAAAATTGGTGTAGGAGTTGTAATAATAGCAGCACTAATAGGATCTATTTACAACTATATCTTTATGAATTTTATTGAACCTGATTATATGTCTCAATTAATGGAAGTTCAAAATCAAAAATACTTAGACCAAGGATTAACCGAAGAACAGATTGAAATGTCTAACTCCATTTCAGAAAAATTTAAAAACCCCACAATTATAGCTGCAACGGGAATTATTGGTAGTGCTATCGGAGGCTTTATCGTATCTGCTATTGCAGGTGCATTTATGAAAGAATCTGGAGAAGAAGAATATTAGCCCTCAAAAAAAAGTACAATAAAAAGGTAAAATATTTAGTTATGTTTTACCTTTACTTTTTTAAAAAATAAAAAAATATGGACATATCGGTAGTGATACCTTTATTAAACGAAGACGAATCTTTACAAGAATTACATAGTTGGATTGTAAACGTAATGCAAGCCAATAATTACTTGTATGAAATTATTTTTATTGATGATGGTAGCACCGATAACTCTTGGAACGTTATCGAAAAATTAGCCGCCAAAAACAACTCGGTAAAAGGAATTCGTTTTCAAAAAAACTACGGAAAATCGCAAGCATTAGACGCTGGTTTTAACCTAGCAAAAGGGCGTGTAGTGATTACTATGGATGCTGATTTACAAGACAATCCTGATGAAATTCCTGATTTATACAGCATGATTGTTGATGAACATTATGATTTAGTTTCTGGTTGGAAAAAGAAACGATATGACAATGTTATCACCAAAAACATCCCTTCAAAACTTTTTAATGCAGCAGCACGTAAAACATCTGGGTTAAAATTACACGATTTTAACTGCGGATTAAAAGCCTACAAAAACGCTGTGATAAAAAGCGTAAAAGTAAGTGGCGAAATGCACCGTTACATTCCTGTTTTGGCAAAAAACGAAGGATTTACAAACATAGGAGAAAAAATAGTGCAACACCAAGCACGTAAATACGGCGTTACAAAATTTGGAATGAATCGGTTTGTAAACGGATTTTTAGACTTAATTACCATTTCATTTTTATCAAAATTTGGCAAACGCCCCATGCACTTTTTTGGACTTTGGGGAAGTTTTATGTTTCTTTTCGGATTTTTAGCAGCAACCTATATTGGCGCTATGAAACTCTACAAACTATCACATCATTTAAAAACGATTTTAGTAACCGACAATCCTTGGTTTTATATCGCGCTAGTGTCTATGATTTTAGGAACTCAACTATTTTTAGCGGGTTTTTTAGGCGAACTTCTTATCAAAACCAAAGACCACGAAAAACACTATACAATTAAAGAAAAACTGAACTTCTAAATTTGTATCTTTACCCCTTATTTATTATCATTTTATGAAAGAGATTTTAAACAACGCCAAACAATGGCTTTCTAGCACTTTTGATGCAGCAACAAGAAAAGAAATACAAGAATTAATTGACAATAATTCACCTGATTTAGCAGACCGATTTTATAAAAACATGGAATTCGGAACTGGTGGAATGCGAGGAATTATGGGTGCTGGCACCAACCGAATTAACAAATATACTTTAGGAAAAGCCACCCAAGGATTGAGTAATTATTTACAAGAAACCTACCCTAACAAACCCCTAAAAGTTGCCATTGCTTATGATTGCCGTCATAATAGCGATACCTTAGCCAAATTGGTTGCCGATGTTTTTACAGCCAACAATATTCAAGTGTTTTTGTTTGAAGACATGCGCCCTACACCAGAGTTGTCTTTTGCGGTAAATCATTTAAATTGCGATGCAGGAATCGTGTTAACGGCTTCTCATAATCCGCCAGAATACAACGGATACAAAGTGTATTGGAATGATGGAGGGCAAATTGTACCACCACACGATAAAAATATTATTGACCGAGTAAACAAGCTTGGTTTTGATGAAATTAAATTTTTAGCAAACGAAAATCTTATCACCTATATTGGTACAGAAGTTGATGAAGCTTTTTGGAAAGCATCACTACAAAACGGAACATTTAACGTTTTAAATCGTAAAAACTTGAATGTAGTTTTTACTTCTTTACACGGTACTTCTATCAAATTAATTCCCGAAGTTTTGCAAAGAGCAGGCTACACAAATGTTTCTTTAGTTGATGAACAAGCAGTACCAAATGGAGATTTTCCTACGGTAAAATCGCCAAACCCCGAAGAACCAGAAGCCTTACAAATGGCGGTAGATTTGGCAAACAAAGTTGATGGAGATATTGTAATTGGTACAGATCCTGATAGTGACAGAATTGGTGTTGCCGTAAGAGATTTAGACGGAAATATGAAATTGTTAAACGGCAATCAAACCATGTGCGTTATGGTTGATTATTTGATAAAGCAATGGAAAAAAAGAGAGAAATTAAACGGAAAACAATTTGTAGGTTCTACCATTGTAACCACCAATTTAATCAATGAAATTGCAACAAGTTATGGTGTTGAAACCAAAGTAGGCTTAACAGGTTTTAAATGGATTGCTAAAATGATAAAAGACCACCCAAAACTCGATTTTATTGGTGGCGGAGAAGAAAGTTTCGGATTTATGGTGGGCGATTTTGTACGTGATAAAGATGCGGTTACCGCTGCTTTATTGGCTTGTGAAATTGCTGCAGATGCCAAAGAAAACGGAAGTTCTTTTTACAAAGAATTATTAAAAATATACGAACAACATCATTTTTATAAAGAGCATTTAATTTCTATTGTAAAAAAAGGAATGGATGGAGCAGATCAAATTAAACAAATGATGGTAGATTTACGTCAAAATCCTATTGCCAACATAGATGGTTCTTTGGTAGAATTTTTATATGATTATCAATCTTCAATTAAAAGAAATATACTTACTGGTAAAGACGAAAAAATTGATGTACCAAAATCTAACGTGTTAATTTACCAAACCCAAGACGGTACAAAAGTAGCTGCAAGACCTAGCGGAACAGAACCTAAAATAAAATTTTATTTTAGCGTAAAAACGGCTTTATCATCCATAGAAAAAGCAAAAGAAATAGAAGCTGATTTAGATGCTAAGATAAAACGAATTATTAAAGAATTGAATTTATAATATTGAATGAATTATTTTAGAAAAATATTAAAATTTACCAAACCATACAGGAAATTTGTAGGCTTCAATGTGCTTTTTAATATTTTGTACGCCATTTTTAATGTACTTTCTGTATTGGCATTTATTCCTGTTTTGGGGATTTTATTCGGTACAGAAAAAAAAGTAGTACTAGAACCCGTTTACACAGGTTTAAGTGGTTTAGGTGGATATGCAAAAGATAGTTTCTACTTTTTTATCACTCAAAAAATAGAACATGAAGGCGTTACAAACGTGTTGCTTTTTATCTGTTTGCTTACTTTCGGGTTGTTTTTTTTTAAGAATCTTTTTCGGTATTTGGCTTCTTTTTCTTTATCGTTTTTAAGAAATGGTGTGGTCAAAGACATTAGAGATAGTTTGTACCAAAAAATTGTAGAATTGCCTATCGCCTACTTTTCAGAAAAAAGAAAAGGAGATATTATTGCAAGAATGACGACGGATGTACAAGAAGTAGAGAGTTCTTTTTTAACCTCTTTAGAGGCCATTGTTAGAGAACCTTTAACGGTTTTTATATCGCTAACTATGATGTTTATCATCAGTTTTAAACTCACACTTTTTGTATTTATATTATTACCTGTTTCTGGGTTTTTAATCTCAGCAATTAGTAAAAAACTAAAAGCCAATTCTAAAAAAGCACAAAACGAATCGGGTAGGTTTTTATCATTTATAGAAGAAACCTTAACGGGTTTACGTGTTATAAAAGGCTTTAATGCCGAAAAAAACATTCAAGATAAATTTACCAAATCTACTACTTATTTTAGAGATTTAATGATTAGTGTAGTAAACAGAAAATCTTTAGCATCGCCTATGAGCGAGTTTTTAGGTTCTGCCACTATCATTGCCATTCTTTGGTATGGAGGTACAGAAGTTTTGTCTAAAAATAGCGCTTTACAACCCGAAGAATTTATGGGGTATATTGTATTGTTTTACACCGTATTAACCCCCATCAAAGCCATTACATCTGCGTATTACAACATACAAAGAGGTGATGCGTCGGCACAACGAATTATGGAAGTTCTTGAAGCAGAAAATACGATTACCGACAAACCAAACGCTTTAGAAAAAACTATTTTTGAACAACAAATTGAGTTTAAAAATATCTGGTTTAAATACAAAGACGAATATGTGTTAAAAGATTTTTCTTTAACCATTCCGAAGGGGAAAACCGTTGCTTTGGTTGGACAATCTGGTAGCGGAAAATCTACACTCGCCAATTTAATTACTCGTTTTTACGATGTAAACAAAGGTGAAATTTTAATTGACGGAGAAAATATTAAGGATATCACCAAAAAATCGCTTCGTGGTTTGATGGGGATTGTAACACAAGATTCCATTTTATTTAACGACACCGTAACCAACAATATTAAATTAGGGACACCAAATGCTGTAGAAAACCAAGTAAAAGAAGCGGCAATTATTGCCAATGCACATGAATTTATCCAGCATTTACCTAAACAATACGAAACTAATATTGGCGATAGCGGGAACACCCTTTCTGGCGGACAAAAGCAACGGTTGTCTATTGCAAGAGCGGTGTTAAAAAATCCGCCAATAATGATTTTAGACGAAGCTACCTCTGCTTTAGATACAGAATCTGAGCAATTAGTACAAATTGCCTTAGAAAAAATGATGGAAAATCGTACTTCTTTAGTGATTGCTCACCGACTTTCTACCATTCAAAAAGCCGATGTAATTGTAGTGATGAAAAAAGGAGAAATTGTAGAACAAGGTAAACATGACGAGCTTCTTACTAAAAAAGGAGAATATTTTAAATTGGTAACCATGCAGTCTTTATAAATTAGATTTACAAAAACAGGAGATACAAAAAATCCTGATCATCAAAAGTCATCAGGATTTTTTTTACAAATTCTTTTAAAAATGAATCTATAATCGCTCATCAATAATACTTGCCACAACTTCTGGATTTAAGAGTGTAGAAATATCACCTAAATTATCCATTTCATTATGAGCAATTTTACGTAAAATACGTCGCATAATTTTACCTGAACGTGTTTTTGGCAATCCAACAGTAAACTGAATTTTATCTAATTTTGCAATCGGTCCAATATGTTCGGTAATAATTTGGTTGATTTCTTTACGTAAGTTGTCATGATTTCTACCTTCGCCTATCTCTTTTAAAATCACATATCCGTAGAGAGCATTTCCTTTTACATCATGCGGATACCCAACAATTGCACTTTCTGCTACCGCAGGATGCTCATTAATTGCATCTTCTATCGGTGCTGTTCCTAAATTATGCCCAGAAACAATAATGACATCATCTACTCTACCTGTAATTCGGTAATAACCAACCTCATCTCTTAAAGCACCATCACCTGTAAAGTACATATTTTTATACGCAGAGAAATACGTTTCTTTATATCGTTGATGATTGCCCCAAATGGTTCTTGCCATTGATGGCCAAGGAAATTTTACACACAAACGCCCATCAACTTGATTTCCTTTAATTTCTTGTCCGTTTTCATCCATTAATGCTAATTGAACTCCTGGTAACGGTAAGGTTGCATACGTGGGTTTTGTAGGTGTTGCAAAAGGAATCGGCGAAATCATCATACCGCCAGTTTCTGTTTGCCACCATGTATCTACAATCGGGCATTTTTTCTTTCCGATATTGTCATTATACCAATGCCACGCCTCTTCGTTGATAGGTTCTCCAACGGTACCGAGTACTTTTAAAGAAGACAAATCATATTTATCGACAAAGTCTAAACTTTCTTTTGCCAAAGCTCTAATTGCTGTTGGTGCCGTATAAAATTGAGTGATTTTATGTTTTTCTACCACTTCCCAAAATCGACCATAATCTGGATATGTTGGTACGCCTTCGAACATCACAGTGGTTGCTCCGTTAGCTAAAGGTCCGTACACAATATAACTGTGTCCTGTAATCCAACCGATATCTGCAGTACACCAATACACATCATTTTCTTTGTAATTAAATACATTTTTAAACGTGTAAGCCGTATTTACCATATAACCTCCTGTGGTGTGTACCATTCCTTTTGGACTTCCTGTTGAGCCAGAAGTGTATAAAATAAATAATGGATCTTCTGCATCCATAATTTCGGGTTCGCAAATTGTTGACGCCTCATCTAATAAAGGTTGCAACCATTTATCTCTCCCATCTTTCATACGGATGTCTGATTGAATCCGTTTTGCCACCAAAACTGTTTCTATCGATTCACATTGATCTACGGCTTCATCTACAATTCCTTTTAAATCGATGGTTTTTTTACCACGATAAGAACCATCCGAAGTAATGACCATTTTACAAGATGCATCTTGAATTCTGGTTGCCAGTGCGGTAGATGAAAATCCTGCAAAAACAACGGAATGTATTGCGCCTATTCTGGCACATGCCAATAATGAAATGGCTAATTCGGGTATCATAGGTAAGTAAATACAAACTCGATCTCCTTTTTTTATTCCTTGATTTTTTAACACATTGGCAAACTGATTGACTCTTTCTGACAACTGATTGTACGTAATATGTTGTGCTTCTTCATCAGGATTGTTGGGTTCAAATAAAATAGCCGTTTTATCTCCACGGATGCGTAAATGTCTGTCGATACAGTTTTCAGTAATATTTAATTTTGCCCCATCAAACCATTTAATTGATGGTTTCGAAAAATCATATTCCAATACGTTATCCCATAATTTTCTCCAAACAAAATGTTCTTCGGCAATTTCTCCCCAAAAAACTTCGGGATATCTTAGAGATTTACGATATACTTGATAATATTCTTCTAAATGTTTGATGTGATAATTGCTCATTTTATTTGTATTGTTTGTTTTTACAGTCAACTAATGTAGTGAAATTGCTATTAATTTTTGTTTATTTTCTACCAATGCACTTATTTTTTCGATAAAAATAAATGAATTGGTAGAAAATAAACAAAAATTAATATCAATTTAACTACA
>CAMZMA010000108.1 GCA_947311815.1 uncultured Flavobacteriaceae bacterium | reverse complement strand
TCCATTTCTAAATTGGTGATTGTAGTACCTTGGTAGTTAAAAGTATCCATATTACTATTTAAACTTGCATCTTGCAAAGGCAAACGTAAAACTCTTCCTTGTGGGCCATAAAAACCACCTGCTGTTGCGGTAAAACCGATAAAAACCTTGTTGCTTTCTAATCTTTTTTGAAGAGTTGCACTATTTTTTACCACATAAGGTCTTGCTTTTCTTGAACACCAATTTGTATGAGAAATAAAAGCGTCTTCAATATTTTTTTCTAAAACATGCTCGCAATCGTAAGAATGTAACATCCCGTCTAAACCCAAACCAAATTTTGCCAACACAAAACTATCAACAGGAATGTCTTTTTGTAAAGATCCAGAAGTTCCTATGCGAACAATGTTTAATTGTGTGTGCTCTTTTTTAGGAGTTCTTTTTTCTAAATCGATATTTACCAACGCATCTAACTCGTTCATAACAATATCAATATTATCAGGTCCAATACCTGTTGATATTACCGAAATTCGTTTGCCTTTATAGATTCCTGTACTGGTTTTAAACTCTCTTTTTTGAGTTGTAAATTCTACTTTGTCAAAGTGTTGTGTAATTTTACCTACTCTATCTTGATCGCCAACAAAAATAATATCTGTAGCAATATGTTCTGGTCTTAAATTTAAATGATAAACGCTTCCGTCTGGATTTAAGATTAATTCTGATGATTTTATACTCATTTACGCTGTAATTTGAAGTAGTTTTTCGACATCATTTTGATACAAAAAACTATATTTTTTTGAACCCCCAAGGTACGAAAAATCTGAACGTAAATTAGCATAATAATTGGTTTGATTTTTTAATACTTTAACACCTGTTTTACTTAATTTTACAGGATTAAAAGAAGAAAATAGATTTTTTAATGTTGCTATTTTATGTTGATATTGTGTATCGCCAAAACCTAGTGTTTGTTGCTCTAAAATAAGCTGTTCTACCAAGTTGTTTTTGTTTGTAAAACTTTGTACTGAAGCCGTTTTAATAATGGTATTTTCTACTAAATTTAAACCATTTTTAAGTGATGGAAAACGTTTTAAATGTTCTTTTATCGCATCCGAAAGGTATATAAAAGGCGATGATGGATTAAATTTATACACAGTTTCTAATCGCAACGGACTCTCTGAACAGTATAATTGCCACATATAATCGGCATATTCAATATCATCTAACGTTAGGGTAACTTTTTGATCATAATGCTCTTTTAGTTGTTTTGGGGTTAATTCGCTAAAGCTAAATAATTTATTAGAACCTGCTATTTTACCACAATTTATCAAAGAAATTTTTCGTCCTTTTCTATGTTTTTTTAGCCAATTTAAAACAGCAATCATATTAATTTGAGAAAATAAATCGTGCTCAAACCACAACACAATTTCTTTTTGTTGTTTTTGATTACACAAATTTCTGTATTCTTTTAATGTATAATCTATAAAAGTTTTTTTGGTAATCTTATAAGAAGTTTTTAAAAACTCAAACCTATTTTTCCAGAATTTTTCACTACCTACATCAGTAGTTGTTTTTCCTTCACATAACATTTCTCGCCATGTAATTATTTCTCCTGTAAATTCTAGTTTTTTAAGAAGATTTGTAGTAGTGTCTCCGTTGGTAATGTGTAATAATGATGTATTCATATAAAATAGTATTGTAAATAATGAACGAATAAGTTTCATTATTTATTTTAGTTACATGTTAAAAATTAACCTCCTATGCGTTTTACATGGTAGCCTTCTTTTTTTAATATTTCCATAACTTTTTCTCTAACGTTCCCTTGAATAATGATTTCGCCGTCTTTTACGCTTCCGCCAACACCACATTTAGTTTTAAGAACTTTTCCTAATTTTTTTATATCTTCTTCTTTGCCAACAAATCCTTTTATTACGGTTACCGTTTTTCCGCCACGTCCTTTGTTAGAAAAATGAGCTTCTAAATATTGCTCATGGTTTGCTAAACTTTCTGTAACTTCTTCGGTTGGAATTTCAAAATTATCATTGGTAGAAAAAACAAATCCTCCTAAATCAGATAAACTTTGTAACTTTTTTTTAGCCATTTATTGTTTAGTTTTAAAGTTAAAAGTTTTTAAAGTTAAAAAGTGCCTGAAATTTATAAAGGTTTTCATTTTTTGCAGTTTATTTAATCAATCCTAACTCTCGCAAACGCTCGTTTAAAAATTCGCCAGCAGTAATATCATCAAATTGCTTCGGATTATTTTCATCAATACAATTTTCTAAGACATCTAATTTCATATCAGAAATTGGGTGCATAAAAAAAGGAATTGAGTAACGAGATGTTCCCCATAATTCCTTTGGTGGATTTACCACTCTATGAATGGTAGATTTTAGTTTGTTATTGCTATGACGAGAGAGCATATCGCCTACATTAATCATTAATTCATCGGGTTCTGCAATAGCATCATGCCAGTTACCATCATGGTCTTGCACTTGCAAGCCTTTTCCTTGAGCGCCCATTAATAAAGTAATTAAATTAATATCGCCATGTGCAGCTGCTCTTTCGGCATTTTTAGGTGCTGTTTTTATGGGTGGATAATGAATCGGACGTAAAATACTATTGCCATTATGAATATAATTGTCAAAATATGTTTCGTCTAAATACAAGTGTAAAGCAAGAGCACGCAACACATATTTGGCCGTTTTTTCTAACATTCTATAGGTTTTTTTACCAACTTCATTAAATTTTGGTAATTCTTCTACTTCAATATTTTCAGGGTATTCTGCTGCTAGTGTAGGATTATTTTCTACATACTGCCCAAAATGCCAAAACTCTTTTAAATCGCCTTCTTTTTTACCTTTAGCACTTTCTTTTCCGAAGGAAATATACCCACGTTGACCCGCAATTTCTGGGTTTTCATATTTTTGTTTGATAGCTAATGGAAGGTCGAAAAATTTTTTGATTTCTGAATATAAATCATCTACTAATTGAATATCTAAAAAGTGTCCTTTTAAAGCAACAAAACCTATGTTTTCATAAGCATGACCTATTTGATCTATAAATTGTTGTTTTCTTTTTTCATCTCCAGATAAGAAATCTGACAAATCTACACTTGGTATTTTATTCATACTATGAAAAATTTAATAAGCGATAAATTTAATAAAAAAATAATGAGTGGCTACATTATTTTTGAATAAAAGGTATTAAATAAGAAACGGTGTAGTTAAATCCGAAGCCTGTATTGTTAGCAAAAACTCTATTAAAACCAGGTACAAAAAGGGTTTTAAAGTTTTTTGGATCTTTTACAGAGAGCATAATTTTATAAGAAACATGCATGCTTATAAATAGGTTTTTAACAATTTCTGCTTTCATCCCTAAAGAAAACTCTGTCCATTGTGCTGTTAAACCAGCAGTTGTTACAGGTGTTGTTATTGTATTTGCAGGGAAATAAGTATTGTTTACATTGGGTGTGTAACTATTTAATGTTTGCTCAAAAGTACTAAAACCATAACGCAACCCTAAATACACTTCGTTATTCATGTCTAACCAATTTTCATACACATTGTAATTGGTTCCTACTCTAATATATTGCCCTTTTGATGTTGAATTGGTGTAATCTTCGGCACTAGTTTGTTCTTCGTTACCAAGTTCAGCAGCAACGTACCAGTTTTTAGTAATTCGGTAATCGCCAACTAATTCTAATCCTTTATATGGAGTGTCAAAAATTCCTTTGATAGGTTTGCTGATATCAATTCCTAGTCTAAAACCATAACCTGTTTTGTAAATAATGGTGTCTTTTTTTACTTCGGATGTGGTTTTTTGCTGAGAAAATCCATCAACAACAACTAAAAACAGTAAAATATTAATGATATACTTTAACATGAGCATTGAATTCGTTATTAATGGTTGCTAAAGAATTGGGCGTAAAACTGATAAACCAACCATTATCGGATGTAATTGTTACTTCATTAAAATAGGTTTTATAGCCACAAGATCTTGAAATAAAAATATCTTCAGTAGTGTATGCAATGGTTATTTTATTGGTGATATTATTTGCCAGATTACCATCTACGTTATTTCTCTTTAAAAAATAAACCGTTTCTAAAGCATCTATGTTTAAAGGGAATGCAATCGAATCTGTTTTTAAACTTTTATAAGGCGAAAGTGTGTCTTTTCCTGCTGCCCAAACCGATAGGTTTTCTACTTCTTTTAAGGCATCTTTATTTGCATCGTCATAAAAACGGATGATTAATTTGGGGGTTTTAGGTACTTCTTTGGTACAAAAATCGTCTTTTTCGCAAGCAGTAAAAATGAAGCATAAAAACAATGTATAAATTCCGTATTTTTTCATCTTATTTTAATTCAAGTAACACCACATTTTCTACATGATGCGTTTGCGGAAACATATCTACCGCTTGTGTTTTAATAATGTTGTATTGTTCTTTCATCAGCGCTAAATCTCTTGCTTGTGTTGCCGAATTACAACTCACATATACAATTTTTTGAGGTAAAATATGTAAAATTTGTTCTACCACTTTTTTGTGCATTCCGTCTCTTGGCGGATCTGTAATAATAACATCGGGTTTACCGTGTTGGTTGATAAACTCTTTGGTAAATACCTCTTTCATATCTCCTACATAGAACTCGCAATTTGTAATTTTATTGAGTGCTGCATTCTTTTTTGCATCTTCAATCGCTTCGGGTACCGATTCTACACCAATTACTTTTTTAGCATTTTTAGCTACAAACTGCGCAATTGTACCCGTTCCTGTATATAAATCGTACACCAATTCATTGCCTGTTAAATTGGCAAAATTTCTAGTGATTTTATACAATTCGTAGGCTTGGTCTGAGTTGGTTTGATAAAACGATTTTGCATTTATTTTAAAGCGCAAACCTTCCATTTCTTCAAAAATATGGTCACGCCCTTTAAATAATACAACTTCTTGATCGTAAATAGTATCGTTTGCTTTTCCGTTAATAATGTATTGCAATGAGGTAATTTCTGGGAATTTATCAGCAATAAAATTCAATAACAACTCACGTTTTACTTTGTCTTCTTTGTAAAATTGAATTGCCAACATAATTTCGCCTGTAGAAACAATACGCAACATCATAGTACGTAACATACCGTCTTGTTCTCGTGGATTAAAAAACGGAATCTCATTTTTAATAGCAAATTCTTTGATACTATTTCTGATATCGTTAGATGGGTCTTCTTGTAAATGACATTTTTCTACATCTAAAATTTTATCCCACATACCAGCAATATGAAATCCGCAGGCATTTCTGCTATCAATTTCATCATCAGAATTTATCTCTTCATAAGTTAACCAACGATTTGATGAGAATGAAAACTCCATTTTATTTCGATAAAAATAGATTTTTTTACATCCTAAAATTGGGGTAATTTCGGGTAATTCTAAATGACCGATGCGTTTTAAATTTTGAATCACTTCTTTTTCTTTATAAAAAAGTTGCTCTTCATATTTCATATGTTGCCATTTACAGCCACCACAAAACTCAAAATGAGCACAAACAGGTTTGGTTCTTTTATCAGAAAGTGTATGAAATTTTATCGCTGTACCTTCATAATACGCTTTTCGTTTACGTCCTGTTTGTATGTCAACAATATCACCAGGAACCGTATTTGTTAAAAAAATGACACGTCCGTCTGGTGCTTTGGCAACGGTTTTTCCTCTTGCACCTGCATCAATCACTTCAATATTTTCAAAAATGACTCTTTTCTTTCTGTTTCTACCCATGTTGCAAAAATAGAATAAAAGTGAAGAAAAATTTACATTAATTCGTAACTTTTACAACGAATCTAAAAGTTATGAGTAGAGGCATTCAAAATTAAATACTTGATTTGAAAGTCGAAATTTATGATTACAACGCTTTAAAACTGTTTATGAAACAAATTTTAAAATTATCAATAAACAACCAGCAGTTAACAACAAATCACTCACATAAGCTTATTAACGATTTTCCTTTTATCAATTAAAAAAGGTACTGATGGTACATCAACACCTTTTTGCATTTAATAAAATAGACAATTTTTAAGGTATCTATTCATTTTTTATTTTCTTTCTCACAGCAATTCTATAAGGATACAAAATTATTTTGCTTAGTATATGACAAAAAAGGTCTTAACATATGTAAATTATTAAAAATCATGAATTTAGCAAT
>CAMZMA010000107.1 GCA_947311815.1 uncultured Flavobacteriaceae bacterium | reverse complement strand
TTCACGAATTTTAACCCCAAAACAACGGTTTTACAATTCCACAAATTAAAAATCCAAAGGATTTTTTTAAAGATTCGAGTTTATTCATCGATAATTGGTTGCAATTTTAAAAAAAATTCGTGAATCCGTGGCTTTTATAAAAAGTATGAGTTTGCCCTGAAGAAAAACACAATAAAATAAACACAAATTAGTTCTATTTTTTATATTTGCTTACACTATGAAAAATGCTTCTCTTTTTCTTTTTATCGTTATTTCGACATCTCTTTTTTCTCAAGAAAAGTACACAAAAGAAATTAGCTTGAAAACTGATAATGACCTATTTACCTCCACCTATTACGATCGTTATTATACCAGTGGAATATTTTTATCTTATCGACTTCTATCAAAAACCCCTTCTAAAAAATATGTAAAAAAAATTGTAGAATGGCAAATAGGACATCAAATGTACACACCGTTTACCGCTATTGTTCCGATTGTTGCATTACACGATAGACCTTTTGCTGCTTATTTATACATAAATTATGGTGTGCAAAAAGTGTTTAAAAACAATCGTATTTTAAAAACTTCTTTGGCTTTAGGTGTTATTGGTTCTGCTGCATTTGGACAGGAACTTCAAGATTTTATTCATACTATTTATAATTTTAAAAAAGCTGTTGGTTGGAAATATCAAATAAAAAATGCTTTAGCCCTTAATTTTAATGCAAATTACACACAATTTTTAACCAAAGATGCAAGTAATCATTTTGATGTTAGTTGGGTAAATACCGCCAAAATAGGAACTGTTTTTACCGATGTTTCTACAGGTATTTATACCAGAATCGGATTTAAACCACTACAAAAATTAGCCAATTCAATTGCTTTTCACACCAATTTAAATGATGACAAGTCTAATTTTAAAAGAGTAGCAGAATCTTTTTTATACATAAAACCAACTGTAAGTTTTGTGCTGTATGACGCTACAATACAAGGAAGTTTTTTAAACCCTACAAGTCCTGTTACAAAAGAAATTGTTCCTTTTAAATTTGATTTAGAAATTGGTTATAGATTTACTGCCAACCGATTTAACTTTGGGTATTTTTATCATTTTTATACAAATAAAGTAAAAAACCTGCGTTTTAATAAAGGAAATTATTACGGGCAAATAATGGTAAATTACTTACTGCGTTAATCTGTAAAAAAATCATCTTTAAAACCAATTAAATACAGTTTTTCTTGCGCTCTTGTCACTGCGGTATATAACCATCTTAAATATTCTACCGAAATACCTTCTGGCAAATACGGTTGCTCAATAAAAACCGTTTTCCATTGCCCGCCTTGAGATTTATGACAGGTCATAGCATACGAAAACTTTACTTGTAAGGCATTGAAATATTTGTTCTTCTTAATGGCTAAAAACTGTTTGTATTTAGATTTTTCATCGGCATAATCTTCTTTTACCGCTTCGTATAATCTAGTTGATTCTTCATAGGTTAAAGACGGACTTTCGCTATGCAATGTATCTAACAATAAAACGGTTTCAAAAGGAGCTTGATTTGGGTAATCAATCATTCGTAACGTTACTTCGGCAAACTTGAATCCATACAAATCTTTAATGGCAGTAATTCGCATTACTTCACAAATATCGCCATTGGCAATAAAGCCAGCATCCGAAGTTTCTTTTAACCAATAATAATTGTTTTTTACAACCATTACATAATCTCCTGTAGAAATTTCGTTTTCTTGACTTCTTATTTGGATTCTTATTTGTTGATTGTATTGATTGGCACGTTTATTAGACCGAACAATAAATGCAGTATCCTCTACACCGTCATTATCATAAGCAGCATGAATTGCATCTTGTATGTCATAACCATCTTCTAATCTAATAATATCAGGGAAATGAACATCGAACTGAAAATGAGTCGCATTATTTTCTATTAAAAGACGTAAATGTGTTGCGTTGGCAAGAATACCAGAGTTTTCATGCTGACGCATTACTTCATCTAACTCAATTTCTACAACATTTTTATGATAATTGTATTCTAGCTTACTCCTTTCTAAAGCAGGACTTATGGTTAATTTTACAGGAGGTAATTGCGCAGTATCGCCAATAAATATTAATTTACAATTTTTACCACTATATACATACGTTAACAAATCATCTAATAAAGAGGCTGTTGCAAAAAGATTGGAATTTTGCGTTGCATCTGGAATCATAGATGCTTCATCAACAAAAAATAGTGTATTTGTATGTTTATTAGGTTGAATTACAAAATCTACCGATCCGTTTGCTTGTTTTTTAGGGAAATAAATTTTTTTATGAATGGTAAATGCTTGTTTTTTTGCATACACCGCAATAACTTTTGCAGCTCTACCAGTTGGCGCTAACAAAACAGCTTTTTTTCCTGCTTTCCAAAGATTGTTAACAATGGCACTTATAGAAGTTGTTTTTCCTGTACCTGCGTATCCTTTTAGTAAAAAAAGAGCATCGTTATCTGTTGTAAAAACAAAATCGGATAATAAATACAGTAATTCTTGCTGTTTTTGAGTAGGAGAATACGGAAAAATTTTAACGATTTCCTTGTGAAAATCCGATGAATTTTGAATCATAAATAAATTAAAGTAACAAAGATACGTCGATTTCTAAATAAAAATTTTTATCATTGAAAAAAAATTGTAGATTTGCGATAAGACTATTAAAAAAAATATATCAATGAATTTATTTGTAATGATTTTTGCAGCAGTGGCTGCAACAGTACTCGTAGCTTACTTAATTGTTAAGTTTTTACCATTAAAATTAAGATGGATCGTATCTATTTTATTATTAGCACTATCTGTATTTTTAGGATACAAAATTTATATGGGCGTTATGGCACCAATTAAATTTAACAAAGAAAAAACAGTGCGTTTTGCGAAAGTAATTGAAAATTTAAAAATAATTAGAGACGCCGAAGTGGCTCATTTTCAAGTGACAGGAAACTACACAAAAGACAAAAATGGCTTAATTCAATTTATTGACACTGCCAAATTTGCAATTACCAGAACCTATACTGAAGTTAAAACTGTTGATACTGGTGGAGGAATTACAAAAGAAGTTGAAGTAAAAGTTACGGACACTACTGGTTATGAACCTGTTTTGAAAAAATTTGCAAAAAGAGATTATAAAAACATGTTTAAAGTGCCTGGTGTTGCTGGTAAAGAGTTTGACTTAGCAATTGGTGTTGCAGAAAAAGTACAAGGATTAAAAGTACCTACTTTTGAAGCGAAAACAGATAAAGAAGCTGTTTTAAAAGGTCTGAACAAATCTTTAATACGAGTTGAAAAAGAAGATATTAGAACAGACCAAGTAAAAGGAGAATATATTTCTGTAGGTTCTTTAGATGAAGTAACTACAGGTGGTAACTGGCCTCCTTCTTATGACAAAGGCGATAATAAAAAGAAAAACGATAAGTAATTCTATTAAAAATAAAGCATTTAAGAATTTATCCATCCAATTTAGTTTGGATGGATTTTCTTTTCGTGTAGCAGATAATCAGCAAAAAATAACCCATTTTTCTGAAGTTGTTTTTAACGAAACATTAGCTACACCTCAAGATTTGCTGTCTAAAATTGAAGCTATTTTTAAAACAGATGAACAATTACAACAAGATTTTAGCACGGTAACAGTAATACACAAAAACACGTTATCTACATTAGTACCTACTGATTATTTTGATAAAAATCAGTTAAAAAACTACTTAGATTATACTATTAAAACCTTACAAACCGATTTTATTACGTTTGATGATTTAACAAATGTAGCCGCAAAAAATGTATATATCCCATATGTAAACATCAATAATTACATATTTCAACATTTTGGCGAGTTTGAATACAAACATTATACTTCTGTTTTTATTGATAAACTAATTAAAAGTAACACTTCGTTAGTAAAAAAGATGTTTGTACAGGTTTCTAAAAACCATTTAGATATTCTTGTTTTAGAAAATAAACAATTATTATTTTCTAATTCTTTTGCCTTTTACACACAAGAAGATTTTATTTATTACATTTTATTTACTGCCGAACAATTAAAACTAGATACCGAAAAATTTGTACTTACCTTTTTAGGCGATATTAAAAAAGATTCTGAAATCTATAAAATTGCATACAACTACGTAAGAAATATCGATTTTTTTGAAAGTAAAAACACCTATTTTAATACACAGCAACTTTCTAAACACAACCATTTTATTTTATTAGGATAATGAGAATTATTTCTGGAAAACACAAAGGAAGAAGATTAAATCCTCCAAAAAACTTGCCTGTTCGCCCTACAACAGATATGGCGAAAGAATCATTATTCAACATCCTAAATAATCAGTATTATTTTGATGCCATTGCAGTAATAGATTTGTTTGCAGGCACAGGAAATATTAGTTTTGAATTTGCTTCTCGTGGATGTAAAAATATTTACACAGTAGATGCTCATTTTGCTTGTATTAAGTACATAAACACTATTTCTAATCAGCTAGAAATGAATATAAACACTTTTAAAACAGATGTTTATACTTTTTTAAACAAAACATCTTTACACGCTGATGTTATTTTTGCAGATCCTCCGTATAATTTTGACGATGCTCAATTTTTAAAAATTGCGAACACTATTTTTGAAAAAAATCTACTAAAAGAAAACGGACTTTTAGTAATCGAGCATTCTAAACACACCGATTTAACACAGCACCCAAATTTTAGTTATTCTAAAAAATACGGCGGTAATTTGTTTAGTTTTTTTGAGTATTAAAAACTGACAACTTTCAAACTCAACATCAACAAGTATCGCAACAACCAGTATCTTTTACTAACTTACAGCTTACAACTGCTAAAACAGCTCCGATAATAGGCGCTAAAATATAAAGCCACAAATGCTCTAAATGACCAGAAATAAGTGCTGGCGCAATAGAACGTGCAGGATTCATAGACGCTTTTGTAACTGGGCCTGCAAACATGGCTTCTAACAAAACCACGCCTCCAATAGCAACTCCTGCCATTGTACCAATTTCTTTGCTTCCTGTAGAAACATTTATAATCACCAGCATTAAAAAATATGTTAATAATAATTCTAAAATAAATGCACGCCACACATCAATTGACGGAATTGTAGCGCCAAAAAACTCACTATTCGGAAATAAAATCCATAAAACAATACTCGCAGCAATTGCGCCCAAAACTTGTACTAGTATATATTTTGGCACTTCTTTCCAAGAAAATTTTTTAGCATAAGCAAAAGCAATGGTAACTGCTGGATTAAAATGAGCTCCAGAAATTTCTGCAAACGCATAAATCATAGCCATTACAATTAACCCCCATGTAATTGCAATACCAACGTGGGTAACTTCTCCTCCTGTAATTTCATTAATGGTCATAGCTCCTGTACCGCAAAAAACCATCGCGAAAGTGCCCATAAATTCTGAAATGTATTTTTTCATCCTGCAAATATCAAAGAAAAAAAATACTTTTCATTAGTTTTGTACTTATTTGTAAATAATATCTGTTTTAAAACTCAAAAAAAAGATGTAAGTTTGTGTTTCAAATTTTAGAAGAGAAAACCCATGAAATTTATTGTATCAAGTTCGCAATTATTAAAGCAATTACAAGTTTTAGGCGGTGTTATAAACAGCAACAATACATTGCCTATTTTAGATAATTTTTTATTAGATTTATCTGAAAATCAATTAAAAGTTTCTGCATCAGATTTAGAAACTACTATGAGTTCTGTAATTGAAGTAGAAAGTGATAGCTCTGGTTCAATAGCTGTAAACGCTCGTTTGTTATTAGATACTTTAAAAACGTTTCCTAACCAACCTTTAACCTTTAAAACAGAAGGGAAAAGCACTATTGAAATTAGCTCTGATCAAGGAAAATACGACATGGCTTACTTTAGTAGCGAAGAGTTTCCGAAAGCGGTTTCTTTACCCTCGCCAAGTAAAACTTTAATACCTGCTGCTATTTTGGCAACAGCCATTTCTAAAACAATTTTTGCCGCTGGTAACGATGATTTACGCCCTGTAATGAGTGGCGTGTTTTTTCAGTTTAGCTCTGAAGGACTAACGTTTGTAGCTACAGATGCTCATAAATTGGTAAAATACACACGAACTGATATTGTTGCAGAAAAATCGGCAGAATTTATTATGCCTAAAAAACCTTTAAATTTATTAAAAGGGATTTTAGCCGCTACAGATACTGATGTAACGATTGAATATAACAATGCCAATGCTAAATTCACATTTGACAATATAGTATTGGTTTGTAGATTGATTGACGGAAAATACCCGAACTATGAAGCAGTTATCCCGAAAGAAAACCCGAATAAATTAACAGTTGACAGAGCTTCTTTTTTAAACTCTGTAAAACGTGTGTCGATATTTTCTAGTAAAACAACACACCAAATACGTTTAAAAATGGCAGGGACAGAATTAAATATTTCTGCCGAAGATTTAGATTATGCCAACAAAGCAGACGAACGTTTAAGTTGCGATTATCAAGGAGACGATATGCAAATTGGTTTTAATTCTCGTTTTTTAAGCGAAATGCTAAACAACCTTTCTGCCAATGATGTTTTAATTGAAATGTCTTTACCCAACCGAGCAGGAATTTTAACACCTATTGATGGTACTGACGAAGGCGAACAAGTTACCATGTTGGTAATGCCAGTAATGTTGAATAATTAGTTTTCTCTTAAAAAACTATTTCAGCTATAAAAATATAGATAAACCACTACTTAATTGCGGTGGTTTTTTTATGCTTTTTTTCTTGTTGCACAATTTTCTTTATCAGCATAATTTGTCCTAAATGATAATGTGTGTGCTCTATAATTCCGTGTAAATTTCTGTAATAATTCCCGTATTTTTCATCTGTAAAAGGTTGTAAAAAAATATTTTCTGGTAATTTTTCTAGATAAGTTATAAACTCATTTGCATTTTCTAAGGTTTGTGTTGTAAGTTGTTTCCATTCCTTTTGAGAAGTAATATTAGGAGCATCAAAACTAAACTCATCTTTAATAACCAAAAAGTTTCCTTTAAAAACTTCTATAACTCCTGCTACATAAATTTATATGAAAAACTAATGTAGCAATAGTATTAAAATCATATACTTTTATAGTAGCTTGTTGCCAAGTGATATCTTGTAAGGTTTCTTTTAGGTTTACGGCTGTCCAATTTCCTCCAAAAAAGGTTTCTTTAAAATGTTTGGCAACTTGTTGTGATGTTTGCATTTCGTTTAAAATTATAAACCCCAAAGATATA
>CAMZMA010000106.1 GCA_947311815.1 uncultured Flavobacteriaceae bacterium | reverse complement strand
TCAATTGTGGACATCTGTTTTTTTAACATCAAATATCAAACTATTTTTTTAAAACTCCACAAGTTTTGAGACTGTTCCAAATCAAATGTTTAAAACCCTGTTTGTTATGCGGTTGCAGTTAGGTCTTTTGTCTTATTTCTAGCAGTGAAATGGAGGACATTGCAAACTACCAATCGTAATTTTTATGTGCATCTAATCGTATAAAAATAAATAGGAGTAAAGTAAATCCCCAAAGAGAAGAACCGCCGTAACTAAAAAAAGGTAACGGAATCCCTACAGTTGGTAAAAGACCAACAACCATTCCTATATTTACAATAACATGAAAAAATAGTATGGATGCTAAACCGTAGCCGTAAATTCTTCCAAATTTATTAGTATGCGTATCTGAGAGGTAAATAATTCTAAAAATAAGCATCATAAAAACAATAATAACAAGACTGCTTCCAAGAAATCCCCATTCTTCTCCTACTGTACTAAAAATATAATCAGTATGTTGTTCGGGTACAAACCTGCCTCTAGTTCTTTCTCCTTGTAAAAAACCTTTTCCTAAAAAACCACCAGAGCTGATACTTAATTCAGATTGATGTATGTTGTACCCAATGTTTTTTGTGTCTATTTTTTTTCCTAAAAGCACATCAAACCGATCTCTGTGGTGTTGCTTAAAAACGGAGTTGTACATAAAGCTTGCGCCTAAAATAAAACCGCCAATTACAAGGTAAGTAAGTAGTATTTTATACCAATTAAAACGTAGGTTTATCTTTTGTTTGTAAATTAAAAACAACGAAATTAAAGTGATGAGACTAAAAAATAAAATAATAATTGGTTTAGCTCCAAAATATAAGGTTAAAATAAATAATACGATGGCAAAAGAGCCTAATAGAATGTAATTTAACGTCAAACCTTCTCTGTTTAATACAAAAAAGAAGGCCAAATAGATGAGTGCAGAACCTGCGTCTGGTTGCAATGTAATGAGTACAGCAGGTAAAAAAATGATGGTAAATGCTTTGATTTGATTTTTAATTATGTTTAGGTTGTAATTTCTATCACTTAATAATTTAGCGACTGCTAAAGCGGTCATTGCTTTGGCAAATTCTGATGGTTGTAAGCTCATAAATCCTAAATTAAACCAAGAAGTTGCTCCGTTTATATTTTTTCCTAAAGGGAATAATAAAATTAAAGAGAGTATTGAAATTACATAAAAAATACTTGCAAAACGTTCGTAAAATTTGGCGTTAAAAAATAGGATGATGATAATAAGCGGGATGCTTAACAAAATCCAAAGCATTTGTTTACCGTATTTTGTTGAAAAATCGAATACTTCTTGGTTTTCATTAGTGATAGATGCGGCATAGATATTCATCCATCCAAAGCCAACTAGCATTGTAAAAAGCAACACTAATAACCAGTCTATTCCGAAAAAAATATTGTTATTCTCTTGTCTCAACGTCTTCTTTTGGTTTAATAAGTGCTTTGTTATAAATATCTTGTAAACTAAGATTTACCATGTTGGTTTCTATTTGTTTTCTGCTCACTTTTTTGGTAAGGTATTTTTCTATCATCAAACTAGTAATAGGCGCTGCGATAGTAGATCCGTACCCTCCGTTTTCTACAAAAACAGCAATGGCAATTTTAGGATTTTCTTTAGGAGCAAAAGCAATTAAAATAGAATGATCTGGAAGTTGAACTTTTTGCCCGTCAATTCTAACAAAATTTTCTGATGTACCAGTTTTACCGCAAATAGTAATTCCTTTTACCTGGCTCCATCGTCCTGTTCCTGTTTTAAAAACTTCTTCCATGGCATCAATAATAGGATTGAAATATTTGGCGTTAATAGTTGTTTTTTTAGGAATGGTAAATTTGTTATTTGTTATTTTTTGATGATCAATTTCTTTTACGATATGAGGCGTGTAATAAAATCCTTTATTGGCAATTGCTGCTGTAAAATTGGCTAATTGAATAGGTGTTGTTAGCACTTCTCCTTGACCAATCGCATTAGAAATAGTAGTTACTGCGCCCCATCTAAATTTATAATATTTGTCGTAATATTTTCCGTTTGGGATGCATCCTTTTTGTCCAATAGGTAAATCATATCCTAAAAAATTACCTAAGCCAAAACTGGTGACGTGTTTGTTCCAATTGTCCATTCCAATAGAAGGTGTAGCAGCATTGTCAATAATTTTTCTGTAAGTGATAGAAAAGTAACTGTTACAAGATTTTGAAATCGCTGTTTTTAGTTTGATTTTACGCCCAGTAATACCGCAATGGCAACCCATAAACTCGTTTTTTCGTTTCCCATATCTGTATCCGTGATGACAATACACGTAAAAACCTTCATCAATAACATCTTCTTGTAAACCGATAAGTGCGTTTATAATCTTAAAAGGCGAACCAGGAGCATAAGATGCTTTTAAACTTCTGTCGAACATTGGTTTGTTAAAGGTGTCTCCAAAAAGGCGAACAGAATTTACCGATCTTTTTCTGCCGACCATTAAATTAGGGTCGTAAGAAGGAGCTGTAACAAGTGTTAAAATTTCTCCTGTCGAGGGTTCTATCGCTACAATTCCGCCTCGTTTTCCGTTCATTAATTGTTCAGCATATTGTTGTAATTCGGAGTCAATTGTTAATGTGATGTCTTTTCCGTTTTCTGGTAAAGTGTCTAATTGACCATTTTTAAAAGAACCAGTAATTTTATTAAAAATATTTTTACTGTAATATTTTTTTCCTTTTTTGCCTCTTAAAAATTGTTCATATTCTTTTTCTACACCTGCTTTTCCTATCAACTCTCCTTGTTCGTAATAATTGTTTTTTTTAGCAGTTTGCTCATTCACTTCGCTTAAATATCCTAATACATTAGCAGCAGATTTTATAGGATAATTTCGTATAATTCTTTTTTGTATGTAAAATCCTTTGTATTTATTTAATTTTTCTTGTAAAAAAGCAAAATCTTCTTTTGCCAATTGTTTTAAAAATTTAGAAGCAAGCCAAGGTGCATATTTTCTTGCTTTGTAATACCGTTTTAGAAAACTTTCTTTAGAAATTTTAAGCAATGAACAAAATTCTAAGGTATCTAATTGTGCTACTTGATTGGGTATGACCATTACGTCATAAGACAGTTGATTAGCAACCAATAATTTTTGATTTCTATCATAAATATACCCTCTCTCAGGATAATCAAACTTTACGGTTACAGCACCTGTATTTATTGGGTTGCTATTGTTCGGGTTTTTTAAAACTTGCAATTGAAAAAGTCTTCCGATTAAAATCAATCCGATAAAAGCCACTAAAAAGTATAATAAAAAACTTCTTTTCATGATAAATTTTTGCTAAAAATATGATTTCCTGCAAAAAATAAAAGAAGTGTAAAAACACTAGAATACAACGTGTTTAAAAGGAGGTTAGAGAAATTTTGAAAGCTAAAATTTTCTAACAAAAACAGTATAAAATGATGTGTAATTGTTAAAATAACAACATAATTAAAAAATTTTCCAAAAGGTTCTTCCTTTAGATTGAAAAAGGGAAAATCACCATCAGATTTTTTAAAAATAGTCTTGATAAAAAAGAGACGTGTAAACGCAATAAATAATGTGGCAAAGGCGTGAATTCCGCCAGAATCAGAGAAGAAATCTACAAATAAACCCATTAAAAAAGAAAAAAATAAAAACAAAAAACGATCTCTTTTTAAAGGGAAAAAGAAAATAAAAGCGATGTAAATATATGGGTTTACATAGCCAAATAATAAAATATTATTTAGAATAAATACTTGTAATAATACCAAAATAATTCCTGTAATTATATAGTAAAATCTTTTATTCATTATTGCTATCGTCTAATGATTTAATTTCTATTTTATCTAAATTTTTAATAACATACACATAACCGATATTGCTCATGTCATTAAATAATTTAATATCAATACTATTGTTAAAAGTACTTTTATTGCTTTGTTTTATGACAGTACCTATTAAAACTCCTTCGGGAAAAATGGTGGATTTTCCTCCAGTAATTATGGTGTCTCCTTGAGTGATGTTTGCTTCTTTAGGAATATCAATAAGTTGTACTGTATTGTAGTCTTTTCCGTTCCAGATAAGCGTACCAAAATGAAAGCTATTTTTTAATCGAGCATTTATCTTACTGTTTTTGTTTAAAATAGATTGAACTCTGCTGTAATCTTTATTAGAAACATCGGTAATTCCTATAATTCCTTTGCTGTTTACAACTGCCATTTCTTTTAAAACCCCTTGTTTTTTGCCTCTATTTACGGTTAAGAAGTTAAAAGACTTATGATACTCGTTTTTAATGATTTTAGCATTTATATACGTGTATTTTTGATGAAATTGCAGGGTATCAATAATTGTTTGGTTAAAAACAGTATCGTTTTTACTCATTAATAATTCAAGCTGATTTTTTAGTTTGATGTTTTCATCATTCAACTCTTTATTTTGATCTTTTAGATGAAAATAATCAGAAAATTGACTACTTTTTTGATATAATTTACCTGTAATTCCGTTTGCAGAACTTATAAATTTACTTTTATGAAAGCTGTGATTGTTTATAATTAAAAAAATCGCAAAAAATTCTAATAGTAAAAAAAACAGAAAGTATTTGTATTTCTGAACAAAAAAGAAAATCTGCTGCATGAAAAGGTGTTGTTTTCGTTATTTCATTAATATACTTTTGTATTTTTCTAATTCTTTTAAAGCAATACCAGTTCCTCTAACAACGGCACGTAAAGGGTCTTCTGCAACATATACGGGTAAATCGGTTTTTCTAGACAAACGTTTGTCTAAGCCTCTAAGCATAGACCCTCCGCCTGCTAAGTAAATACCTGTAGTGTAAATATCTGCGGCTAATTCTGGTGGAGTTTTAGAAAGTGTTTCCATAACAGCGTCTTCAATTCTTAAGATAGATTTATCTAAAGCTTTGGCAATTTCTCTGTAAGAAATTTGTATTTGTTTTGGTTTTCCGCTTAATAAATCTCTCCCTTGAACCATCATATCATCTGGCGGAGAATCTAAATCTTCAGTTGCAGCACCAATAGTTATTTTTATTTTTTCTGCGGTAGTTTCTCCAACGTATAAGTTATGTTGGGTACGCATATAATACATAATATCATTGGTAAATAAATCTCCAGCCACTTTTACAGATTGGTCGCAAACAATACCAGATAATGCAATTACAGCAATTTCTGTAGTACCGCCACCTATATCAATAATCATATTTCCTTTGGGCTCCATAATATCAATTCCTACACCAATTGCTGCTGCCATAGGTTCAAAAATTAGATAAATTTCTTTGGCATTCATGTGTTTTGCAGAATCGCGTACCGCTCTTCTTTCAACTTCTGTAATGCCAGAAGGAATACAAATAACCATTCTTAATGAAGGTGGAAATAATCTTTTTTTAATGGATGGAATTTGCTTTACAAACTCTTTGATCATTTCTTCAGATGCTTGAAAATCTGCAATCACACCGTCTTTTAACGGACGAATGGTTTTAATGTTTTCATGCGTTTTTCCTTGCATTAAATTGGCTTCTTTACCAATGGCAATAATTTTACCTGTAATTCTATCACGAGCAACTATTGACGGACTATCAATCACCACTTTTCCATTATGGATAATAAGTGTGTTTGCTGTTCCTAAATCAATAGCAATATCTTCCGTCATAAAATCAAAAAAGCCCATATATTTACTTAAAATGTGTGTTAAAAATGAATGGTTACAAAGCTACTAAATTTCTTTGTTTATTTTGAATAATTTTTTTAATGTTTAAAATGTCTTGTCCCTGTCATAACCATAGATAAATTGTGCTGGTTACAATATTCTATACTTAGTTGGTCTTTTATAGAACCTCCAGGTTGAATAACGCTTTTTATACCTGCTTTATCGGCAATTTCTACACAGTCTGGAAACGGAAAAAATGCATCACTTGCCATAACAGCTCCTGTTAAATCAAAGCCAAAATGTCTTGCTTTTTCTATAGATTGATTTAGCGCATCAACTCTACTAGTTTGTCCTGTTCCGCTTGCATATAGTTGTTTGTTTTTAACCAAAACAATAGTGTTAGACTTGGTGTGTTTACAGATTTTAGACGCAAATAATAAATCTTCTAACTCGTTATTTGTAGGTTTATTGTTGGTTGCGTACGATAAATCATCTAAAGTATCGGTAATCATATCTTTATCTTGCACCAATAATCCGTTTAAACAAGTTCTAACCGATGATTTTGGTAAATCGGCGGTTTTTTGCACAAGAATTCTTCTGTGCTTTTTACCTTTTAAAATGGCGAGTGCTTCGGTATCATAACTTGGTGCGATAACTACTTCGCAAAATAATTTATGAATTTCTGATGCTGTTTCTACATCAATATTTGTATTTGCAATTAAAATACCGCCAAAAGCCGATGTTGGGTCTCCGGCCAAGGCATCAATATATGCTTGATGTACTGTTCCTCTTTGAGCAAAACCACATGCATTGTTGTGTTTTAAAATAGCAAAAGTAGGTTGTTCTCCTGTAAATTCATTCATTAAATTTACAGCGGCATCTACATCTAATAAGTTGTTGTAGCTTAATTCTTTGCCGTGTAAAACGTCAAATAAATCATTAAAATTACCAAAGAAAAATCCTTTTTGATGCGGATTTTCGCCATATCGTAAAACTTTCCCTTCGGTTTCGCTAATTTTTAAGGAAGCAATTTCATGATCTGCATTAAAATAATTGAAAATTGCCGTATCATAATGTGAGGAGATATTGAAAGATTTTGCGGCGAATTTTTTTCTATCAGCAAGTGTGGTGTTTCCGTTATTTTGGGTAATCAGTTGAAGAAAATCTTCATATTGATTCATAGAAGAAACGGTAAAAGTGTCTTTAAAATTTTTTGCAGATGCTCTGATTAATGAAATGCCGCCGATGTCAATTTTTTCAACAATGTCTTGTTCTGATGCACCAGAAGCGACTGTTTTTTCAAACGGATATAAATCTACAATGACCAAATCTATTTGCGGAATGTTAAAAGATTTCATTTCTTCAACATCGCCTTTATGGTCTTGACGGTTTAAAATACCTCCGAAAATTTTTGGATGCAGTGTTTTTACCCGTCCTCCTAAAATAGATGGGTAAGATGTTACATCTTCTACAGGAACAACGTTTATTCCTAGTTCTTTAATGAATTTTTCTGTGCCACCAGTTGAATAAATGGTAACGTTTAATTCATCTAATTTTTTTACAATAGGTGCTAATCCATCTTTATGAAAAACAGAAATTAAAGCAGATTTAATCGTTTTTGTTGTGTTCATTGTGTTGTGTTGTTAAGCACGCAAAATTACTAAAACTGTTTATGGCGAACAATAAAAAGATAATAATAAAATAAAGAAGTAATTAACAACTAGTTTGTTGTATTTTCTGATGAAAATTTTGAACTAACTTATTGTAGTTTTTTTGATGTTTTTTTGTTTTTTTTGTGAGCGTTTTTAGAGAAGATAATTCTCTTTAAAATTTTATAAGGAATGTTATTTTCATCTCTTGGGGGAGTTTGTATTTTAGTTTCTTCAAAGTTAATGAAAAAAGATAACTATCAAATTTATTTTAATAAAAATTGGAGATTTTTTCGCAAATGTACTCTAAAAGAATTTCGTCTTTGTTTGAAAATGGGTTAATTGTATGAGAATCAACATCTATTTATCCGATGTTTTTTTTATTTACAAAAATAGGGATTACAATTTCTGACTTTACTTTCCATCCGCAAGAAATATAGTTTTCTTCAGATGAAACATCTTGAACTACAAGGTTTTTATTGCTTACAGCTACTTGTCCGCAAATTCCTTTACCGAACGGAATAATAACGTGCTCGGTAGGTTCACCAGCAAATTGTGCTAATTTTAATTCGTTTTTGTCGCCATTTTTAAAGTAAAATCCAACCCAATCATAATAAGAGATTTCAGATTTTAAAAAATCACAAGTTTGTTGCAATTTTTCTGATGTTGTTGCTGTTTTAGAAAAGATTGTATCAATGTTCTTTTTTAAAGAAGAAGTGTCCATTATTTTGTATATTCGTTGTGAATTAATAGCGACAAAAGTAAATCATTTTTTTTATGAATAAACACAAAAAGAGTATTCAATTTTTATTGAAATTTTTTGTAACTTATTTTGTGTTGTTCGCAATTTATAGTGGTTACTTGCAAAAAACACAACAAAAAGATGATTTTTTTGCTTGTTCACCTATCACAGAAACTGTAGCAAAACAAACGGTTAATGTGTTGCATATCTTTGGGTTTGACGCTTCTTATTTGCAACACGAAAAAGAAATGTCAATCAAATTATTGGTTGATAATGTTTATGTTGCTAAAGTAATTGAAGGCTGTAATTCTATTAGTATCATAATTTTATTTGTTGCCTTTATCATTGCATTTGCAGGTTCTTTTAAAGCGACAGTTTTGTATGCTGTTTTTGGGAGTTTTGTTATTTATGGCATTAATTTATTGCGTATTTCTTTTTTAACGGTGATGTTAAGTAGATATCCAAATCAGCAATATTTTTTACATAATTTGGTATTTCCGGCAATTATATACGGAACAACATTTTTACTTTGGATTGTTTGGGTTCATAAATTTTCGCATCATAAAAAATGAATAGGTTAATAAGGTACATATTTGTGGGGATACTCTTTGTCTTGCTTTTTTTAGTAAGAGGATTTGCAACAACCTTATTTTATGACCCGTTAATTATATATTTTCAAGATGATTATTTACATACAACATTGCCCGAAATTAATACGTGGCATTTAATTGTAAGTATGTTTTTTAGATATGTGATAAATACACTTATTTCTATCGGAATAATTTACCTTCTATTTAAAAGAAAAGAATATGTAAAATTTGCAGTTTTTTTTTACATGTTGGCTTTTATGATACTCATTTTGTTTTTTGTTTTTCTGATTCGCGATACATTTGAATCAGGGTATTTATTGCCTTTTTATGTTAGAAGATTCATTATTCATCCACTTTTTTTACTTTTATTAATTCCGACGTTTTATTTTCAGCAATTAAATAAAAAATAAGTAGTACTTTTATTGCTTAAATAAATAAATTATCAATCTAAAACTATTCATGGTGAAAAAAATTATTGTAAGTATTGCATTTTTATGTGTATCGGCTATTGTATTTACTTCTTGTAAAGACGAAAAAAAGAAAGAAGTGAAAAAAGAAGTAGTAGAAGAAGTAAAAAAAGAGGTTAAAAAAGAAGCAATGGCGGCAAAATATCAATGCCCAATGGATTGTGAAAAAGGAAAAACTTACGATAAACCAGGAAATTGCCCAGTTTGTAAAATGGCATTAAAGAAAAAAGAAGCCATGGCAGATGTGTATCAATGTCCGATGGATTGCGAAAAAGGAAAAACCTATGACAAAGCTGGTAAATGTCCTAAATGTAATATGGATTTGAAGAAAAAAGCACATGATTCTCATGAAGGTCATAAGCATTAATTGATGCTAAAAATGTTATAAAAACACCTCGCTTTTGCGAGGTTTTTTTATGACTTGTAAATGAATATAAGTGTAATGCTATTATAAGATTGTTTTACAGCCTCATAAAAACCTCTGAAATTTATTACATGTTTTTATAGAATTTAAAAGTATTGGTATTTGTCAACTACTCATTAAATCGCCTTTTCCTTTTGTAGGAAGTATGGTTTTTCCTGTTAAAAATAAATCAACCTCTCTTGCTGCTTCTCTACCTTCTGAGATTGCCCAAACAATTAAAGATTGTCCTCTACGCATATCTCCTGCTACAAAAACATTCGGAATATTGGTTTGATAATTGGTGGCTTTGTAATTGTTTCTATCATCTTTTTCTATTCCTAATTGATTACTTATCGAATTTTCTGCTCCTGTAAATCCTAAAGCCAAAAGAGCTAAATCGCACTTCCATATTTTTTCTGAATTGGCTTTTTCTATTAGCTTAGGTCTTTCGTTAGGTGTTAAAACCCACTCGACTTCTACGGTTTTTAAGGCGGTTAAATTTCCGTTTTTATCCGTAATAAATTCTTTGGTATTAATTAGCCAATTTCTTTCACAACCTTCTTCATGAGAAGTAGTTGTTTTTAGTTGTAAAGGCCAAAAAGGCCAAGGTGTATTTGGGCTTCTACCTATAGGAGGTTTCGGCATAATTTCGAAATTGGTAATCGAAGCTGCCCCTTGCCGATTAGATGTACCAACACAATCAGATCCTGTATCTCCGCCACCAATTACAATAACATGTTTGTCTTTTGCATTGATTATTTCCTCTTTAATAGGTTTGTTAAATAGTAGTTTAGTTTGTTGGGTTAAAAAATCCATAGCTTGTTCTACTCCTTTGCTTTCAATACCTTTTACAGGTAAGCTTCTACGAACGGTAGCACCTCCACAAAGTACTATAGCGTCAAATGTTTTTAATTTTTCTACAGAAAAATTTTTACCAACTTCGGTATTGGTTTTAAATATAATTCCTTCAGCTTTTAAAATAGCAACTCTACGATCTATAATTTCTTTTTCTAATTTAAAATTAGGAATTCCGTAACGTAGTAATCCTCCAATCTCATCGGCTCTTTCAAAAACGGTTACGGTATGTCCTGCTCTGTTTAGTTGTTGTGCAGTTGCTAAACCTGCAGGACCAGAACCAACAATAGCTACTGTTTTTCGTGTTCGTTTTTCAGGTGGTTTAGGAATAATCCATCCTTCTTTAAAGGCACGCTCTACAATTTGTTTTTCAATATTTTCAATGCTTACAGGATTATCGATAATTCCTAAAACACAGGCTTTTTCGCAAGGAGCAGGACATAGTCTTCCTGTAAATTCAGGAAAATTATTGGTAGCGTGTAATATTTCTGAAGCTTTTTTCCATTCGCCTAAATGTACCATGTCGTTAAAATCTGGAATCAAATTACCTAAAGGGCAACCGCTATGGCAAAATGGTATGCCACAATCCATACAACGGGCGGCTTGTTTATTTAGCTTTTTTTTATTTAGTGGAATGGTGAATTCTGCATAATTTTGAATACGTTTTTTAGCCGTTTTATTGTTTTCATTTTGTCTTTTGTACTGTTTAAATCCTCCTATTTCTCCCATAATTAAGCGATTGTTTTTTGTTTGTTTTTATCAGCAATACGTTGTAATGCTTTTTTGTAATCTTTTGGAAAAACTTTGATAAAATGTATCCTTTTTTCTTCCCAGTTTTCTAGAAAATTAGCAGCTAAATTACTTTCTGTAAGTTTTTGATGTTTTTCTATCAGTTTTTTTAAATCTTTATAATCACCGTTGTTTAACGGGTCTAAATCGATCATTTCTTTGTTACATAAATGAGCTTTAAAGTTTTTAGAGGAATCGTAAACGTAAGCAATTCCGCCACTCATGCCTGCTGCGAAATTTCGTCCTGTTTTTCCAAGAATTACTATTTTTCCACCTGTCATGTATTCGCATCCGTGGTCTCCAATTCCTTCTACAACTGCCGTAACACCAGAGTTTCTAACAGCAAAACGTTCTCCTGCAATTCCATTAATATAGGCTTCGCCACTAATGGCGCCATAAAAAGAAACGTTTCCTGTAATAATGTTTTGTGACGCTTTAAATGTAGCTTTTTTAGGTTTTTTAATGATGATTATAGCGCCTGACAATCCTTTTCCAAGATAATCATTGGTGTCTCCAATAACGGTCATAGTTAACCCTTTGGTAGCAAATGCTCCAAAACTTTGTCCTGCAGATCCATAAAACGAAAGGTTTAAAGTGTCTTCTGGTAATCCAGTATCTTGGTGAAGTTTAGAAATCTCATTACTAATTATAGCGCCAACGGCACGATCGGTGTTTCTAATTTGATATTCTAAACGAGTTTTTATTTTATTGATAATGGCTTTTTGAGCATCCTTTAAAATATCGATATCTAATACATTTTCTAGGTGATGTTCTTGTTTTTCGGTATTTCTAAGAATGAGTTCGTCTTCTTCGGGTTGTGGTTGGTATAAGATAGTAGATAAATCTAATCCGCTAGTTTTATAATGTTTGATGGCTTTATTAGTGTCTAATTTTTGAATTTGACCTACCATTTCTTTGATAGTTCTAAAGCCTAATTGTGCCATAATTTCACGTAATTCTTCTGCAATAAAGTACATAAAATTGATTACGTGTTCAGGTGTTCCTTTGAAATTTTTACGCAGTTCGGGGTCTTGAGTAGCAATACCAACAGGGCAGGTGTTTAAATGACAAGCACGCATCATAATACAGCCAGAAGCGACTAATGGAGCAGTAGCAAAACCAAATTCTTCAGCACCTAATAAAGCGGCAATAGCTACATCTCTACCGGTTTTTAGTTGTCCGTCGCATTCTAAAACAACTCTACTTCTTAAGTTATTTAATACTAATGTTTGTTGTGCCTCGGCTAAACCAAGTTCCCAAGGTAAGCCTGTGTGTTTTAAGGAGGTTAGAGGAGATGCTCCTGTGCCACCATCAAATCCAGAGATTAAAATAACATCTGCTTTTGCTTTAGCTACACCTGCAGCTATGGTTCCTACTCCTACTTTTGAGACCAATTTTACATTGATTCTTGCTTTACGATTTGCATTTTTTAAGTCAAAAATTAACTGAGCTAAATCTTCAATTGAATAAATATCATGATGTGGTGGCGGTGAAATTAATCCTACATAAGGAGTAGAGTTTCGTACTTCGGCAATCCAAGGCAATACTTTTTCTCCAGGTAATTGACCACCTTCACCTGGTTTTGCTCCTTGTGCCATTTTAATTTGAATTTCTTTTGCGCTACTTAAATAATTGCTATTTACGCCAAATCTACCAGAAGCCACTTGTTTAATGGCACTGTTTTTTGAATCGCCATTAGCTAATTTTTTAAACCGATTTTTATCTTCGCCACCTTCGCCAGAATTACTTTTTCCGCCAATGCGGTTCATAGCAATGGCTAAGTTTTCATGAGCTTCTTTACTGATAGATCCGTAGGACATGGCTCCTGTTTTAAAACGTTTTACAATTGCTGTCCATGGTTCTACTTCATCAATAGAAATAGGGTCTAAGTTCACAAATTCGAACAAGCCTCTTAGAGTCATTAGCCCTTTGCTTTGTTCGTTTACTTTTTGAGCATATACCTTGTAAGTCTCTTTACTTTTAGATCGTACAGCTTGTTGTAATTTAGCAACAGTATCTGGATTAAACATGTGACGTTCTTCGGTTCTTCTCCATCGGTAATCACCACCAATATGTAAATCTAAAACGCCTGTTATTTTTGTTTTTTCAAAAGCAGTTTCATGTCTTTTAGAAATTTCTTTTTCTAGAATATACAATCCGATTCCGCCAATTCTAGAAGGTGTATAAGGAAAGTATTTATCGGTAAATGCTTTTTTAAGACCTAAGATTTCAAAAATTTGAGAAGCTCTATAGGAGTGTAGTGTTGAAATTCCTATTTTATTCATGATCTTTAAAATTCCTTTTCCGATGGCTTTGTTAAAGTTTTGTATAGCAATTTCAGCTTCAAGATGAAAGGCGTTTTCGGAAGCTAAGTTTTCGATAATTTCATTGACCATATAAGGGTTAATGGCACTTGCCCCGTATCCAAAAAGAGTAGCAAAATGATGGGGCTCACGAGCTGCTGCTGTTTCTATGACAATACCAAATTTTGATCTTTTCTTACGATTTTGTAAAGAATGATGAACATAAGAACACGCTAAAAGAATGGGAATTGGAGCATCATATTTAGTAATGCCACGATCTGATAATACGATGATATTAATGCCTTTGTCAATTGCTTTTTCTACTTGATTTAATAAATTTTCTAAAGCTTCTTCTAATCCGTTTACGCCTTTATCAACTTTATAAAGTGTAGAGATGACAGCTGCTTTAAAGTCTGGATGATTAATGTTTTTAATTTTATCTAAATCTTTGCAAGAAACTACTGGATTTTGGATGCGCAATTTTTTAGCTTGTTCAGGAGCAATATCAAAAATGTTCCGATCTGCTCCAATAGCTAAACTGATATCGGTAATAATTTCTTCTCGAATTCCGTCTAATGGAGGGTTGGTAACCTGTGCAAAGAGTTGTTTAAAGTAATTGAAGAGTAGTTGAGGTTTATCTGATAAAACGGCTAAAGGAGTGTCTGTTCCCATAGAACCAATAGCTTCTTTGCCGTTTAAAGCCATGGGAGTAATAATAGTTTTAATATCTTCAAAACTATATCCGAATGCACGTAAACGCGTTTTATAATCGGTTAATTCTACAATGCATTTGTTATTGGTGTAAGGAATATCACTTAAAGGTAAAGTGTGTTCTTGCAACCATTTTTTATAAGGATGTTTGTTTATAATATTGCTTTTAATTTCTTCGTCTTCTATAATTCTACCCGCATTCATATCAAGCAAAAACATTTTTCCAGGTTCTAATCTACCGTGTTTTACTACATTTTCTGGTTTAATATCAAGCACACCAATTTCTGAAGCCATTATTACATTTCCGTTTTTAGTTACGGTATATCTAGAAGGTCTTAATCCGTTTCTGTCTAATAATGCACCGATAATATTACCATCAGTAAAAGGGATGGAAGCAGGACCATCCCAAGGTTCCATAATACACGAGTTGTATTCGTAAAACGCTTTTTTATCTTCGTTCATGGTTTGGTGTTTTTCCCAAGCTTCGGGTACTAACATCATCATTACTTCTGGTAAAGGTCTTCCTGTCATTAGTAGTAATTCTAATGCCATATCCATAGATGCAGAATCTGATTTACCATCCATAATAATTGGGAAAATTTCTTTAAAATCATCGCCAAACAAATCACTTTTCATTAATTCTTCTCTTGCACGCATACGGTTTACATTACCTCTTAAAGTATTTATTTCTCCGTTATGACACATGTATCTAAAGGGTTGCGCTAAATCCCAAGAGGGGAATGTGTTGGTAGAAAACCGTTGATGTACTAAGGCTAAACGAGTAACTAAATCGGGTTGTTGTAAATCGGTATAATATTGCCCAATATCTTCGGGTATTAATAATCCTTTATAAATAATGGTTGTGGTAGAGAAACTAGGGACGTAAAAATAGTACGCTTCAGATATTTTAGATTTTTCAATTTTATGTTCGGTTATTTTTCTGGCTGTAAATAATTTTGCATTGAATTGCAAATCGGAGATGTCTTTGGGCTTGTTAACAAAAAGTTGTTTTAATTTGGGCTCTGTTTTAGAGGCGATTCGCCCTAAAACAGCTCTATTAAAAGGAACGTTTCTCCATCCTAAAATGTTGAGCCCTTGTTTTTTTATTTCTTTTTCGAAAATATCCATACAGTAATATCGTTGATTTCTTCTTTTAGGAAGAAACACCATTCCTACAGCATATTCTCTTTCGTTTGGGATTTTAAACTCACAGACTCTTTTAAAATAATTGTGCGGAATATCTATTAAAATACCAGCTCCATCACCTGTTCTTCCATCAGAACTTACAGCGCCTCGGTGTTCTAATTTTACAAGAATTTCTAAGGCATTGTGTATTATTTTATTTGATTTTTCGCCTTTTAAATTGCAGATAAATCCTGCACCACAATTATCGTGTTCAAATTGCTTTAAGTAGAGCCCTTGGTTTTTCATAAAATTGAATTAAATCTATTAAAATCACTGTAAAGTTATATTATTTTTAACGTTTAAAGAAATTAAGTATAAAAAATGCAATGAATTTAAAAATTTATTACATTTTTTATATTATCAATAAAAATACTAGATTTAAATTGTGAATTTAAACTTGTAATTTAGAAAAGGTGTTTTGAAAATAAAGAGCAATTACTTTGTATTCTGTATTTTCGTCATTTGAGTAAACTGCATTAATACCAAGAAAGAATCTGTCAGGTCAAAACCACCTGTATATGCATTTGCTCTTGGTCTATAAGTTAAAATGGCAACTACATTTGTTTCTCCTTTTTCATAAGATAAAATGTTTTTTTCTTGTCCGTACAAAGTAATACTTATTGCTATAAGTAAAGTAAAAAAAATATTTTTCATACGTTTTTTTCGCATCGAATCTTGTTGTAATTTTGATGTATGAGTTATCAATTTACCTATTTAGTAAAAATCCAGTTTTTAGGCTTTCGTTTTCACGGATGGCAAAAACAACCTGATGTAAAAACAGTTCATTTTATTTTAGATAAAACGTTAAAATTTGTGTTTAAAGGAATTCGGTTTAAATCAATTGGCGCAGGAAGAACAGATGCAAAAGTTTCGGCAGAAATGTATGCTTTTCAGCTTTTTATTGATAAAAAAGTAGATTTTAACGATTTTTTAGCATCCTTTAATTTAAATTCTCCTGCTGATATTAGAGTAAAAAGTATTGAAGAAGTTGGTGAGAAATTTAATATTATTCAGCACCCAAAAGTAAAGGAATATCGCTATTATTTTTCGTTTGGTGAGAAAAACCATCCGTTTGCAGCTCCTTTTATTGTGGGTTTTCAAGATGATTTGGATATTGATTTGATGAAAACTGCCGCTTTGTTATTTGAAGGAGAACATTATTTTGCTCATTACTGTACAAAACCAACCGAAAAAACCATTTTACATCGAAAAGTAAATAGCTGTATTTTACAAAAGAACACCGATTTAACGGCAAGTTTCTTTCCGAAAGAAAGTTATGTATTGATTGTAAAAGGAAAAGGGTTTTTAAGAAATCAAATTCGTTTAATGATGGGGGCTTTAATTGATGTGGGTAGAGGAGAAAAAGATTTAGATTTTATTAAATCTTCTTTAATAGAAGGAAATGACATCTCTTTTTTACGACATATTGCCGCCGCTTCTGGTTTGCAATTGTTTGATATTGATTTTCTAAAGATGTAGTTGTTAGTTTTTTTACTACCTTACGACATAGTAATTATTAACGTAAATTTTATACCATGAATTCAACCAAAAAAGTAGCTGCAATTATTTTAGTTTTATTAGGAATTGCTATGATTTATATCGGAGGATTTTACGCTCCTAAATTAATGTTACCACCTATTATTACAGGAGTTGGTTTTTTTGCGATTGCAGCAGTTTTTTTTAATGATAAATAATTCTAGTTCAAATTCAAAATTTGTTTTTGTATAATGCTTAACTCTTGGGTTACGCCTCAAAAAAAATCCACCTTTACTAAAAAAGATGGATTTGTATAAATCATGTTTTAGAATTTTTATCCTCTAATAACACTACGAGAAATTACCATTTTTTGAATTTCTGAAGTGCCTTCGTAAATCTGAGTAATTTTTGCATCACGCATTAAACGCTCTACGTGATAATCTTTTACAAAACCATTACCACCGTGAATTTGTACTGCTTCTACCGTTACATCCATAGCAACTTGCGACGCATATAATTTTGCCATGGCACCAGATTTTGTATAATCATTATGATTGTCTTTGTCCCAGGCAGCTTTCATACATAAATGACGAGCCGCTTCAATACTTGTGGCCATATCTGCCAATTTAAAAGCAATGGTTTGATGATTGCAGATTTCGGTACCAAATGCTTTACGAACTTTAGAATATGCTAGTGCTAATTCATAAGCTCCAGAGGCAATTCCTAAGGCTTGAGATGCAATACCAATACGACCGCCACCTAATGTTTTCATGGCGAATTTAAAGCCAAATCCGTCTTCGCCAATTCTGTTTTCTTTCGGCACTTTTACATCATTAAAAATAAGAGAATGTGTATCAGAACCTCTAATACCTAGTTTATTTTCTTTAGGTCCTACCACAAAACCTTCAGCACCTTTTTCTACAATTAAAGCATTGATTCCTCTATGCCCTTTTTCTACATCGGTTTGTGCAATTACAATGTAAACACTTGCGTTATTTCCGTTAGTAATCCAGTTTTTTGTTCCGTTTAAAATATAGTGATCGCCTTTGTCTATAGCCGTTGTTTTTTGTGATGTTGCGTCAGATCCAGCTTCGGGTTCAGACAAACAAAACGCACCAATAATTTCGCCAGTAGCCAATTTTGTTAAGTATTTTTCTTTTTGAGCTTCTGTGCCAAAAGTTTCTAATCCCCAGCAAACTAAAGAGTTGTTTACAGACATGACAACAGAGGCAGAAGCATCTATTTTAGAGATTTCTTCCATTGCTAACACGTAAGAAATGGCATCCATTCCGCCACCGCCATATTTGGGGTCAACCATCATTCCTAAAAAACCGAGTTCTCCCATTTTTTTGATTTGTGCTGCAGGAAATTCTTGTTTTTCATCTCTTTCTATCACTCCTGGTAATAATTCGTTTTGCGCAAAATCTCTTGCGGCATCACGAATCATGATGTGTTCTTCTGTAAGGTTAAAATCCATATCTATAAATTATTGTATTCGTAAATTTTTTGCACAAATATACCTTTTTAATAGCAAATTTTTAACAAAGTTTTTCTATTTTTACGGATATGAAAGATGATTTTACATATTGTATTGGTTTGATGTCAGGAACATCGTTAGATGGAATTGATTTGGTACACGTTCGGTTTAATAAAGAAAAGTATGCTGATTTTAAAATTTTAGCCGCCAAAACCATTTCGTATTCAGATGATTGGAAACATGATTTACAACAGGCTATTTCTTTTTCTGATGATAAGTTACAAGCCCTAGATAGCAATTACGGAAAGTTGTTAGGTGGTGTTATTAATGATTTTATCGATGAAAATTCCATCAAAAAAATCGATTTTATTGCCTCTCATGGGCATACTGTTTTTCATCAACCAGAAAACGGAATTACTTTACAAATAGGAAACGGGCAAGAAATTGCTACATTAACAAAGCAAAAAGTAGTGTGCGATTTTAGAACACAAGATGTGAAGTTGGGTGGTCAAGGTGCTCCTTTAGTGCCAATTGGCGATGAATTGTTGTTTGCTAATTATGATTACTGCGTAAATCTCGGTGGTTTTGCCAATGTGTCTTATAAAAAAGGCGAAAAACGAATTGCTTTTGATATTTGTCCTACCAATATTGTACTCAATTATTATGTAAACAAGTTAGGTTTTTCTTATGATGATAAAGGTGAAATTGCAAAAAAAGGACTTGTAAATAAAGAACTTTTAGAAAAATTAAACAATTTAGATTTTTATAAAACAGCGCCTCCAAAATCTTTAGGATTAGAATGGGTGCAAGAAGTTATTCTTCCTTTGATTGATGCATATGAAAATAATATTTCTACTATTTTATGCACTTTTGTAGAACACGCCGCTAGTAAAATAGGCGAAATAATTTATAAAAACAATGCGGTTTTAATTACGGGCGGAGGTGTTTTTAATTCTTTTTTGATGGAAAGGATTTCGTATTATTCAAAAATCGATATTAAAATTCAAGAAAGAGAAATTATAGATTATAAAGAGGCCTTAATTTTTGCCTTTTTAGGATTGTTACGCGTTGATAATCAGGTAAACTGTTTAAAAAGTGTCACAGGTGCAAGTAACGATCATTCGTCTGGAGTTATTTTTCATCCGTAGAAATTAAATCAAAAAATTTGAACAATCATTTTTTTACTGTAAGTTTGTGTTTCGCATAGTAAATAATAATTAGTATTAAAATCAATTTATAGAATGAATCAGTTGTAGCTTTTTTTAGATGGAGTAAAGAGGAAAAGTAGTAAAAGCATTGTATAAATTTATTTTAAAGAAATTATGAAAGAATTATTAAAAAAATACGAAAACAAACAACCAGAAATCGTTTTTCATTGGAAAGATCAAGAAACCGAAGCAGAAGGATGGACAGTAATTAACTCGCTTAGAGGAGGAGCTGCAGGTGGCGGAACAAGGATGCGTAAGGGTTTAGATATGAACGAGGTATTGTCATTAGCAAAAACCATGGAAGTAAAGTTTACTGTTTCTGGACCTGCTATTGGAGGTGCGAAATCTGGGATAAATTTTGATCCACAAGATCCACGAAAAAAAGGCGTTTTAGAGCGTTGGTATAAAGCGGTTACACCGTTGTTAAAACATTATTACGGTACAGGAGGAGATTTGAATGTAGATGAAATACATGATGTTATTCCGATTACCGAAAGTTGTGGTGTGTGGCATCCGCAAGAAGGTATTTTTAACGGGCATTTTAAACCATCCGAAGCAGATAAAATCAATAGAATTGGTCAGTTAAGAATGGGCGTAATTAAAGTGTTAGAAAACGAAGCTTATACACCAGATTTATCAAAAAAATATACGGTTGCCGATATGTTAACAGGCTACGGAGTGGTAGAAGCTGTAAAACATTATTACGATATTTTTGGCGGAAGTATAGAAGGAAAACGAGCCATTGTACAAGGTTTTGGCAATGTAGCATCAGGTGCTGCCTATTATTTAACACAATTGGGCGCAAAGGTAGTCGGAATTATTGACCGAGTTGGAGGTGTAATTAATGAAGACGGATTTACACTCGAAGAAATGAAAGAGCTCTTTAGAAATAAAGACGGAAATACTTTGGTGGCAGAAAATATGATTCCGTTTGATGAAATGAACGAACGTATTTGGAAACTGCCTACAGAAATTTTTATACCTGCAGCAGCCTCACGATTAATTACCAAAGAGCAAATTACACAAATGATTGCAACGGGTTTAGAAGTGATTTCTCCAGGAGCTAATGTACCATTTGCTGACAAAGAAATTTTCTTTGGGCCTATTATGGAATATACCGATCAGCAAGTAAGTTTGTTGCCAGATTTTGTATCAAACTGTGGTATTGCTAGGGTTTTTGCCTATTTTATGGAATCTAAAATAGACTTACCTATGCAAGACAAAGCTATTTTTGACGATACTTCTAATATCATAAAAAAAGCCATTCAACATATTTACGATTTAAATCCAAATAAAACCGATATTTGTAAAACTGCTTTTGAAATCGCCTTAAAAAAACTAATTTAAACTTAAATTCACAATAGTATTATGGAAACTCTTATCATTATCATTTTTGTACTTGGTTATTTAGCCATTGCATTAGAACATAATTTAAAACTAGATAAATTAATACCTGCACTTGCTATGATGGGGATTTTGTGGGCATTAGTGGCTTTTGGTATAGAAGGGTATCCTAATTGGTTTGATTCTGCATCACATCATTTAATTGATGGATTTAAAGAATTTACTAGCGAAGAAAAACATCATTTGTTAGAAGAAACTTTGTTACATCATTTAGGGAAAACAGCAGAAATACTATTCTTTCTTTTAGGAGCGATGACGATTGTAGAAATGATTGATTATTTTGACGGATTTTCCACCTTTAAAAGCTATATAAAAACAAAAAAGAAGAAAAAATTATTATGGATTTTTGTTGCATTGGCATTTGTTTTATCAGCAATTATAGACAACTTAACAGCAACTATTGTGTTGATTTCTATTTTGCAAAAAATTATTAAAGATAGAAATACACGTTTGTGGTTTGCGGGTTTAATTATTATAGCTGCCAATGCAGGTGGAGCCTTTTCTCCTATTGGAGATGTAACCACAACAATGCTTTGGATTGGCGGAAAAGTAACAGCCGATAAATTGATAGAACACTTATTAATACCCTCTATTTTATGCGCATTAGTTCCTACATTTATTGCTTCAAGAAAAAAAGTTTTTCAAGGCGATATTGATGTAGATCCGAACGAAATTGAAGGGCCTGCAAATGAGCATTCAGCAAAAATGTTATATCTAGGTTTAGGAGCAATTTTGTTTGTACCTCTTTTTAAAACCATCACACATTTACCGCCTTATGTAGGGATGATGTTGTCATTATCTATTGTGGGTGTTTTTGCAGAAATTTATAGTAGATCACAATTTAGTATTTCGCATGTTGTTGATGAAGAAGGTGATGATTCTGAAGGGCATCACAGTCCTGTACATGCATCATTATCTAAAATAGAAATGCCAAGTGTGTT
>CAMZMA010000105.1 GCA_947311815.1 uncultured Flavobacteriaceae bacterium | reverse complement strand
ACGGAACTTTAAAAATATTTGATGCAAGTACAAAAGCAGAGTTAAAATCATTTACCGTAGGAATTATCCCAGGCAAAGTGTATTTTAACTCTGCTTTTGTACTTGCATCAAATATTTTTAAAGTTCCGTTTGTGGTATAATCTCCTGCATCAGTGGTGTAAATTTTCCCATCATGTACAGACATTCCGTAAACAGGTGTTGTAATTATTGAGTTTGTAGGTAATGTTGTAGCTGTCTCATTCATTTCATAGACCTTTCCTGCGGCAGAAAAATAAATTTTACCATCTTCTTCTAACATCACATTTGGGTGTGTTCCGCTTGCAAAAGTCATAGTAGATGCAACAGTGTTATTGGCTACATTAACGGTTACTAATTTGGCTAATTCTTCGGTAGGATTCCAATTTGTAATTGCTTTTCCTTCGCAAGAAACCATTAAATTACCTGCATTATTAAAAAATAATTCATCTGGTTTTACACCTACAGTTATTGTTGCTGTTACGGTATTTGTAGCGGCATCAATTACAGTAATAGAATTACCTGTACTCCATCCTCCTTTATGAGAAATGTACAATTTATTATTTTTTGCTACAATTTGTTCTGGACCTTCGTTTACAGCAATTGTAGAAGTTACTGTATTGGTAGATAAATCAACTACGGCAACAAAATCATCTGTACTATCAGAACCTGCTCCCCAGTTAGTAACATATCCTTTTCCGTTTGCAAAAGCGATGAATCTTGGGTTGTTTAAATCTGTTGTAATAGTTGCCAAACCATCCATTGTATATCTATTGGCAACAGAAATTTTATTGGCAACATTGGCAATAATGTATGCTTTGTCATCTTCAAAACCAATAGATTGCACGATAGTTCCTAAATCTTCATTGTTTTTGTTTTTAAAGATTTTAGCCGATTCTGTTGCATAATCATCAGAAATATAATTAATAGTTCCTGTGCCACCGCTAAAAGCTCCTTCATTGCTTATTAAAATCCCGTTGTCAAAATCGCCTTTTGGCGCTTCGGGTGTATGATCTTTTGTACATCCTGTAAAAAGAATTCCTGCTAAAAGAATAGCTGCTAGTGTTTTTTTTGTGTTCATTTTTGTTTAAAATTTTAAATTAAGTGTTGCGTGAATATTTCTGGTAGGCATTGGCCTATTTAATACATTTTGATAATTAATATTGAATATATTATTCATTTTTACCCCAATTACAAGAGGTGTTTTTGAGTTGATTTTATAATCTACTCCAAGATTTCCTATTGCAAAAGAAGGTAACTCCTCTCCTATTGCAATCACTTTACCGTTAAACAATTGTTGATAAAAAAGCGTTATTTTTTTAAAATTATAGCGAACTAAAAAATTTGCTTTGTGTTTGGGTACGTAAATCAAGTCTTGATTTGTCACCTTATTTTTAGCAATGGTAAACGAATAATTACTCGAAAAATAGAGCTGATGATTTCCTAAGTTCTTAAGATAACTTATAGATGTTTCAAACCCATTATTTGCTGATTTCGCTACATTTACAGGCGTCCAATTACCAGTTGCATCTGGTCTCCATTGAATTAAATCATTTGAAACAATGTAAAAACCATTGAATTGAAAATGTACATCGCCCATTTTTAGTTGGTTTCCTATTTCATATTGATGCGATGTTTCTGGCTTTAAATTTGGGTTTCCACCAAATTTCCAATACAAATCATTAAATGTTGGTGTTCTAAAGTTTTTAGAGGTATTAAATGAAACAGTATAAATCTTATTTAGTTTAAAATCTATCCCTAAAGAATACACAAACGGTGCGTTGTAATTGGTAATATGTTCTTTTCTAAATTGAATTCCGTAACTTATGATTGAGTTTACTTTATGGTTTAACAACAATACTCCTGCAAATATATTTCTTGTTTTTTGATGAAGATTATCTCCTTTACCAATAACATTTTCGTAAGAAAAAATACTGTTAAAATTAATTTTTGATGAAAATTTCTTCTTATAATCTAACAATCCGATGAGTCTTAACGAATTTCCGCCAGAAAAAAAATGTGGTTTTGTATGATCTTCAAAATAAGTGTATTTTTCTCCTAAAACTGCTGATTTAAGAGTTAAAATTTCTTTAGATGAAATAAAATGATTCCATTCTAATAAATTTTTAGTTGTAGTATTTTTGTATTTTGATGTAGCAGGAGCTGTAAGGGTTCTAGACAAATTTCTATCGCCAACAAACGTTGTTGAATAAAATTTTAATTGATTTTTTTCACTAAATTTATATCCAAAGTTACCACTAATACTATATGTTGTAAACGCTCCGTTTTCATTGGATAAATCGGTACCTAAAAAGCGATAATTATTCTCTGAAATAGTATAAGATACTGTAGTATTTACATATTTCTTTGACGTTGAATGCGTTCCTGTAAAATGAGTTTGTAACGTAGAAAAACTACCATAAGAAAAAGAGAGTTCTTTCTCATTTTTATGAGTAAATAAAATATCATTATTCAAATGAACCGTACCGCCAATTGCACCAGTACCAAACAATACGCTACCACCACCACTTCTAATGGCTACGTTATCTAAAGCATTAATTTCTATAGTATTAAAATCGGTTTGACCGTTTAATTGCGAATTGATATTTATCCCATTCCACACCACGGCAGTTTGTGATGCATTTGTGCCTCTAAACGATGGCGAAGACACCATTCCGTAGCCATTTTCTTTAAAGTATATAAACGAATTGTAGCGCAAAACATCGGTTAATGATATACCATTTTGTTTGACAATTGTATCCGTTAAAATCTTGGTATAATATCCTTTAGAAAAGTTTTTTAATGTAGTAATTGGCAACACAATTTCATCTAAATGGATGATACTGTCTTTTTGAGCCAAAATTAAATTGACTTTTAAGAATACTACAACAATAAGTAGGTATTTTATCTGCATAATAATATCAACCTTTATCCCGAAAGTTTTTTATTTTTTGTTGATATTGGCAGGTCTCCTGACTTTGCGTCTTGTAAAACTCCTTCCCATTCTTATTTTAGAACAGTGGATGTAAGATTTTTACAAGCTTTTTAGCTTACAGTTGCGGGAACAGCTTCGGATTTACACCGAATTCCCTTTTAATTTAATCTATTTGAAAACAGAAAAAAACCAAAATCGTTGCAAATGTAGTTTAAAAACCAATAGCACAAAAATATTTTGTAATCTTGTTGTCTAAATTATTTCTGATGAAAAAAAACAGTTTCCACATCCTTTTTAGTGCATTCTTTTTATTGCTATTTTCTGCTTGTAAAAAAGAAATTAAAACAACAAAGCCACTTATTAACAACGTAACCAACAAACTGGTGAAATATGCCAAAGGTTTTGACATCGAATATCAAAACGGCATTAAAAAATTAATCATAAAAACTCCGTATCCAAATTCAAAAGAAACCTTTTCTTATACATTATCAGAAAAAGAAAATAAAGTTTCTAAAAACGATCCCTTTATTAAAGTTCCTGTAGAAAAAATTGTTGTCACTTCTACAACACACATTCCTATGATAGAATTATTGGGTAAAGAACATACGTTAATTGGTTTTCCGCATGCAAAATATATTTCCTCAGAAAAAATTAGAAAATTGATTGATAACGGACAGATTAAAGAACTCGGAAAAGAGAATTCTTTGAACACTGAAATACTGTTAGATATTCAATCCGAATTAGTTGTTGGATTTTCGATGGGAAAAACAAATAAAACATACAATATCATCGAAAAATCAGGGATTCCTGTCATTTTAAATGGCGATTGGTTAGAAGAAACTCCGTTAGGAAGAGCAGAATGGATCAAGTTTTTTGGTGCATTGTACAACGAAAGCAAAAAAGCAGATAGTATTTTTACTTCCATAGAAAAAAACTATGTACAAGCGAAAGAAATTGCTAAAAATACCACTACACAACCAACGGTTTTATCGGGTGCAATTATGAGTAAAGATATTTGGAATTTACCCGCAGGAAAAAGCTTTGTAGCACAATTTTTAGCAGATGCAAATCTGAATTATTTATGGAAAAACACCCAAGGAAAAGGAAGTTTATCGTTAAGTTTTGAAAGCGTGTTTGAAAAAGGAAAAGAAGCCGATTTTTGGATTGCTCCAGGGTATTTTTCATCAAAAGAACAGCTTTTAAAAAGCAACAAACATTATGCGGAGTTTAAGGCTTTTAAAACCGATAATATTTACTCGCCTACTATTAAAAAAGGAAAAACGGGTGGCGCCATTTACTTTGAACTCGCACCTACAAGACCCGATTTATTGTTGAAAGATATTATTAAAATTACGCATCCTGAGTTGTTACCAAATTATGAGTTGGTGTTTTTTGAAAAGTTGAAATAATACCAAAAATCATTGCGAACGTAGTGAAGCAATCTCTCTTAAATATTAAGATTACTTCCGTATAAATACAGCTCATAATAACGAATGAGATTGCTACATTCGTATCTCATTCGCAATGATATATACAGAGTAAAAATCTGATTACTAGCTAAAAAACAGTAGTTTTCATATCGAACCTTTAGATGTCATTTTTGCTTAATCGCTTCATTAAAAGCAGCGGTAGCGTGAATGGTTGTGGTATCAAAAACAGGAATGGTAACATCTTCTTGTTTAATTAATAACGGAATTTCAGTACATCCTAAAATAACACCTTCTGCCCCCTCTTTTTGCAATGTATTTATAATGTTGATGTACGCTTTTTTTGAAGATGCTGATAAAATTCCTTTAGATAATTCAGTGTAAATTACGTTATGAATAATATCTCTATCTTCATCATTAGGAATGATAGTTTCTATGCCAAAACCAGATAACACGTCTTTGTAAAAAGTTTTTTCCATCGTGTATTTTGTTCCTAATAAAGCAATTTTAGTGAGTTTTTTAGCAACAATTTGATGTGCTGTAGCCTCGGCAATATGAAGTACAGGAATTGAAACCGATTTTCTTACCGCATCAATACACAAATGCATAGTATTGGCACAAATTAAAATAGATGAAGCACCTGCATTTTCTAAACTCTTACCTGCATTTGCCATGATGTTATCTAATTCGTCCCAATTATTATTTTTTTGATGAGTAGAAATTTCGGCAAAATCTACCGAATTGATTATGACTTTACACGAATGATTATCGCCAAATTTTTGAGACGCTAAATCATTTAATACTTGGTAATATAAAATAGTTGATTGCGGTGTAATGCCTCCTATAAGTCCGATTGTTTTCATTTAAAATAACGTTTGCTGATGATCATCATCTAAATTATTTTTTTTCTTCTGAATTATCTTTTTTAACAACTTCTCTTTTTTAGACGGAATCTCTAATGTTGATACATTTTTTATTGTAGGCACATCTAAAGGCAATTTTTCTTCGGTAATTACTTCTTCATCAACAACCTCTACTTCTTCTACTTTTGGAGCTTCTGGCTCATCAAAAGGTAACGGAGTTAATAAATTTACTTGTTTAATTTTCTCTGAAGTTAACTGATTTCCTTGTGCTTTTATTCCTTTAACGCTGATAAATTCTTCTAAATTGATTTCCTTATTTTCTAAACTACGTTTAGAGAACACCACTTCTATCATGGGTCTGTAATCTGTAACTACAATTTTTAATTGCGATTTTGGGTGCTCTGAAATAAAGATTTCTTCTTTATCGGTAGTTTCAATTAAAAAACGCTTGATATAGTACTTTTCTTTTTCGCCATCAAAATACAAAGCAGAAATAGGTTTCTTTGGATGCCATTTTTCTAAGACAATCATATCGCCATCAAAATGCGAAGAAACATCTGGTTTTACCGCTTTTACTTTACCAGATTGCGTTACTATTAATAATTTATCTTCGGCCTTAAACTCGCCTAACAACTCGCCTCTTCCATCTACATTTAAGCGTTGTACCGCATCATCAAACCAAATTTTACGAGGTTTTAATGTAGAAACTCCTGCTGTTTTAAACTCTACTTTTCGTATAGGAAATTTGGTAATGGTGTTTCCTCTTACGCCACGTCCTTTTACAGCTAAATCGGTAAAATCGATGTCCCATTTTAGTTTTTTAACACTACCTACATTGCGTAAATTAATGGTTACTACTTCTGCCTCTCCATTCGGATTCGCAGAAAAATACAACACTTTAGAGCCTTTACTTCCGTTGGTTAAATCGTATTCTTTATCGCGTGTAATACCGGTTACATAAAAACGTTTCATATAACTTGGCCCCGATTTACCGTCTTTGTACATCATATTATACACGGTACGTTTGTCTTTCTTTTTAAAGACTGCAATATGAATAATATCTTTACCCACAAAGGTTTTAGAGGCTACTTTGGTCACCATCATTTTACCGTCTGCTCTAAACACAATTACATCATCAATATCTGCACAATCGGTTACGTATTCGTCTCTTTTTAAAGACGTTCCTACAAAACCTTCTTCTCTATTTACATATAATTTGGTGTTACGCATCACTACTTTAGTAGCGACAATATCATCAAAAATTCTGATTTCGGTTTTACGCTCTTTTCCTTTTCCGTAGGTTGTTTTTAAGTTTTTAAAATAATCGATTGCAAAATTGATTAAATCGGCTAAATGTGCTTTTACAACAGCAATTTTATCTTCTAAACTTTCTATGTGTTGTTTGGCTTTATCAATATCGAACTTCGAAATTTTCTTGATTCTAATTTCGGTTAAACGCACAATATCTTCTTCGGTTATGGCACGTTTTAAATGCTTGATATATGGTTGTAATCCTTTATCAATCGCTGTAATTACACCTTCCCAAGTTTCTTCTTCTTCAATATCTCTATAAATTCTATTCTCTATAAAAATACGTTCTAAGGATGAAAAATGCCATTGTTCTTCCAACTCATTTAACTGAATTTCGAGTTCTCTTTTTAACAACTCAACCGTTAAATCGGTAGAATGTTTTAGCATTTGAGAAACGCCGATAAAAATAGGTGTATTATTTTCGATAATACAAGACAAAGGCGATATTGAAACTTCGCAATTGGTAAAAGCGTATAAGGCGTCAATGGTTTTATCTGGCGATATTCCTGCGGGTAAATGCACCAAAATTTCTACATTGGCAGCGGTGTTATCTTCAATCTTTTTAATTTTAATTTTTCCTTTATCATTCGCTTTTAAAATACTATCAATTAATGAAGATGTTGTGGTCGAAAACGGAATTTCAGTAATCACCAAAGTCTTTTTATCTTGTTGTGCTATTTTTGCACGAACACGTACTTTTCCGCCTCGTTTTCCATCATTATAATTGGTGAAATCTGCGATTCCGCCTGTTAAAAAATCAGGTACAATTTTAAAACTTCGTCCTTTTAAGTATTTGATAGATGCATCTATCAACTCAATAAAATTGTGTGGTAATATTTTGGTGGATAATCCTACGGCAATTCCTTCTGCTCCTTGTGCGAGTAATAACGGAAATTTTACAGGTAAATCTACAGGTTCTTTTCGTCTTCCGTCATACGATGCTTTCCATTCGGTTGTCTTCGGGTTAAACACAACTTCTAACGCAAATTTAGACAAACGAGCTTCGATATATCTTGATGCTGCAGCTCTATCGCCTGTTAAGATATTTCCCCAGTTTCCTTGCATATCAATCAGCAATTCTTTTTGACCAATTTGCACCATTGCATCGGCAATTGAAGCGTCTCCGTGCGGATGATACTGCATGGTATGTCCTACAATATTGGCTACTTTGTTGTAACGACCATCGTCTAAATCTTTCATAGAATGCATAATTCTACGCTGCACAGGTTTTAGACCGTCATTAATGGCAGGAACTGCTCTTTCTAAAATTACATACGAAGCGTAATCTAAAAACCATTCTTTAAACATGCCTGTAACCTTGGTAATGGTTTCGGTGTTTTCTGTAGGTTGATGTAACTCTTCGTCGTTTTCGTAATTGTTTGTTTCTTCGCTCATTTATAAATGTTTAAACGTGTTCGTTTAAATGTTTTGTCTATTTTGTGGCGTTCCCTACATTTCGACTTCGCTCAATGTAAGTGGTCGGGCTTTACGCTGCAATCTTTTTATCTTGTTCTCGATACATCCCGATAAAAAAATCGGGATACTCGAACTGACCATAAAAAGGATTTCCACTTCAATCCCTAACGCAGGCGTATTTGCCAACTTTAGTTACTTATTCGTATTTATATCTCCTTTTACTCATTATTTTTCAGAACTTTTAATTGTTTCTAATAATTCTTCTTCAATTTGCTGAATTGAAGGTAATTTTGACTGTAAATTAACAGGTATTGATTTATTTAATTCATATGCAGCAATACCAATAGGTTGAGGTATTTGTCCAACAAGCTGTTGGACTTTTTCAGTTGTAAGAGTTGAATTATTATAAAACTCGAACCATTTTTTCATTGAAAACAAGTTAGACCTTGAAAAACCTTTCTGATTAGGAAATTCTTTTTTTAAATCTTTAGATAACTTCTCTGCAATTGAAGCACCCCATTTTGATTGATTGATTTTTAATGAAATAGATTTTCCTAATTCCCAATACAAGCTTAACAACTCTCTATTAACAGAAGTTATCGCTTTTAATTGAGAAGATTGTATTTTTTCTTTTAACTGAAAAATCCAATCTAAATATTCTTTTCTATTTATAATTTTACTCATTTATACTTCTTAAAAAAGGAGTCGTTTTAATTTTTATAACCAATTTTTTTTCTTGGTATTTTATTTTATTTTTTTGCGGTCAATTCATCTAAATAATTAAAAACAAGTTCTATGTTTTTACTATGATTAGATAGTTTCTTTTTAATATTTTCTATTTCTATTTGAAGGTTTACATTGTCATTTAACAACTGCCTCATTTTTGTAAATATTCGTATAATTTTTATATTTACTGCAATGGCTCTGTCACTTTTTAGTACGCTTGATAACATAGCAACTCCTTGTTCTGTGAATACCATTGGTGTGTACCTACTTCCTCCCCAACTTGAGGTGCCAATTTGACTCCTCAAGTTATCAAACTCATTTTTAGTGAGTTTAAACATAAAATCTTCTGGAAAACGTTCTATATTTCTTCTAACTTGTCTTTTTAATTGTTTTGTTTCTACTTGATATAATTCCGCCAAATGGCTATCTAATAAGACCTTTTGATTCCGAATCAAAAAGATTTTATTGGTAATTACTTCATCAGGAATGATACTTTTAGTACTCATGTTACAACTCTTCTACCAAATCTAACTCTACTTTTAAATTCTCAATGATAAACTTTTGTCTATCAGGTGTGTTTTTCCCCATATAAAACTGTAACATTTGTTCTATAGACATTTCTTTGTCTAACATTACAGGCTCTAAACGGATATCATCGCCAATAAAATGCACAAACTCATTGGGCGATATTTCTCCCAATCCTTTAAATCGTGTTATTTCTGGTTTTCCTCTTAATTTAGTAATGGCAGCTTTTTTTTCTTCTTCAGAATAGCAATAAAAAGTTTCCTTTTTGTTACGTACTCTAAACAACGGTGTTTCTAAAATATATAAATGACCTTCTTTTATCAATTCAGGGAAAAATTGCAAGAAAAAAGTAATCAATAACAATCTGATGTGCATCCCATCAACATCTGCATCAGTAGCAATTACAATGTTGTTATAACGCAAATCTTCTAAACCATCTTCTATATTTAAAGCAGCTTGTAATAAGTTAAATTCTTCATTTTCATACACTATTTTTTTAGACAATCCGTAGGAATTTAAAGGTTTCCCTTTCAAACTAAATACCGCCTGTGTATTTACATTTCTCGATTTTGTAATCGATCCAGAAGCAGAATCTCCTTCGGTAATAAAAAGTGTGGTTTCTAAATAAGCTTCTTTTTTAATATCGCCTAAATGAATACGGCAATCGCGTAATTTTTTATTGTGCAAACTGGCTTTTTTAGCTCTGTCTCTTGCTAATTTTCTAATGCCCGAAAGTTCTTTTCGTTCTTTTTCTGCTTGTACAATCTTTTTATGAAGTTTCTCAGCAGTTTCTACATTTTTGTGCAGGTAGTTGTCTAACTGTTTTTTTACAAAATCGTTTATGTAAGTTCTTACCGTTGGCAAACCGCCTCCCATTTCTGTAGAACCTAATTTAGTTTTAGTCTGACTTTCAAAAACAGGTTCCATTACTTTGATAGAAACCGCAGAAATAATAGATTTTCTGATATCTGAAGCATCAAAATTTTTACCATAAAACTCTCTAATGGTTTTTACAATAGATTCTCTAAATGCTGCTTGATGTGTACCGCCTTGAGTAGTATGTTGCCCGTTTACAAACGAATGATATTCTTCTGAATATTGCGTTTTACTATGCGTTATGGCCACTTCAATATCTTCTCCTCGCAAATGAATAATCGGATACAACATATCTTCTATGTTGTTGTTGTCTTCCAACAAATCTTTTAATCCGTTTTCCGAAAAATATTTTTCTCCATTAAAAATTATGGTTAAACCTGGGTTTAAATACACATAATTTTTAAGCATTTTAATCACATACTCGGGTCTAAATTTGAATTTCTTAAAAATAACTTCATCAGGAATAAAAGAAACTTTTGTACCTCTTCTTCGAGAAGTTTCGTCTAAAAACTCTTCGTTTTCTAAGTTTCCTTGAGAAAATTCTGCTGCTGCCGATTTACCATCGCGTGTAGATTCTACCCTAAAAAATGTTGATAACGCATTTACTGCTTTTGTACCTACACCGTTTAATCCTACCGATTTTTTAAACGCACGAGAATCATATTTTCCTCCTGTATTCATTTTAGACACTACATCTACCACTTTTCCTAACGGAATCCCTCTACCATAATCTCTTACAATAACTTTGACACCTTGAATAGATACTTCAATGGTTTTTCCTGCCCCCATAACAAACTCATCTATCGAGTTATCGAGTACTTCTTTTATCAGAATGTAAATTCCGTCGTCTGCTGATGAACCATCGCCTAATTTACCAATATACATCCCAGGACGCATTCTAATATGCTCCTTCCAATCGAGCGATCGTATATTGTCTTCGGTGTATTTTGTTTCTTGTGCCATAAATCTTTCTGCGGGTTGAAGTGCTTGCTAAAATAATACTTCTATAGAAAAAACAAAATGTAGATTTCAATTAGTTATTAACAGAATTTTGAACGATTTAAAAGCTATAATAAATAGCACAAATCCTTGAAATTTGTTTATTTTTCACAAAAAAAAGTATTTAACACCTACTTTTTTCTACTTTTGATTTTTATTTATTAAAATTTATTCTTGTGAAAAGAGACACTTTATTACATTTAGCAAAAAAACACGGAAGTCCGTTATATGTATATGATACCGATAAAATTGCATCACAATACAAACGTTTAACTGATGCTTTTTCAGCCGTTGATTCTTTAAAAATAAACTATGCTGTAAAAGCATTATCGAACATCAACATCTTAAAGTTTATAAAAAATTTAGGTGCTGGTTTAGATACTGTTTCTTTTCAAGAAGTTCAATTAGGTTTAGCAGCTGGTTACTCGCCAGAAAGTATCTTTTTTACACCTAACGGAGTTTCATTAGAAGAGATTGAAGAAGTTGCTAAATTAGGAGTTCAAATAAATATTGATAATCTATCTATTTTAGAGTTATTCGGACAAAAACATCCTGAAACTCCTGTTTGTATTCGTATCAATCCGCATGTTATGGGAGGCGGAAATCATAAAATTTCTGTAGGTCATATCGATTCTAAATTCGGAATTTCAATCTACCAAACACCACATATTCTTAGAGTTGTAGAAAATACAGGGATGCGAATTAGCGGAATTCATATGCACACAGGTTCTGATATTTTAGATATTGATACGTTTTTACGTGCATCAGAAATTTTATTAGATACCGCAAAACAATTTGACAATTTAGATTTTATTGATTTTGGTAGCGGATTTAAAGTGCCGTATAAAGAAGGTGATATTGAAACGAATGTAGAAGAATTTGGGAAAAAACTAAGCAAACGTTTTAACGATTTTTCTAAAGAATACGGTAAAAAACTAACTTTATTATTTGAACCAGGTAAGTTTTTAGTGAGTGAATCTGGTTCATTTTTAGCCAAAGTTAATGTAATAAAACAAACAACATCCACCGTTTTTGCAGGTGTTGATAGCGGCTTTAACCATCTTGGTAGACCAATGATGTATAATTCTTATCATCATATAGAAAACATTTCTAACCCTAAAGGTAGAGAACGTTTTTACACCGTTGTTGGGTATATTTGCGAAACCGATACTTTTGGTGCCAATCGTAGAATTAACGAAATTACCGAAGGCGATATTTTGTGTTTTAAAAATGCGGGAGCTTATTGTTTTACCATGGCTTCTAACTACAATTCTAGATATAAACCTGCCGAAGTAATGCTAATAAACGGAAAAGATTATTTGATTACCAAAAGAGAAAATTTTGATGATATTATTAAAAATCAAATAATGATTAAAGAACTTTCTTAAAACTAAAAAAAGACCTCAACATTTTTATAATTTGTGATTTAGTACATGACAAAAATTAACAATTATTTAGATTTTTTTTATTTTATAGACCTCACAGGTTTTATTTATCCGCCGAAGGAGGAAAACCTGTGAGGTCTATAAAATAAAAAAAATCTAAATAATTGTTAATTTTTGTCATGTACTAAATCACAAATTATAAAAATGTTGAGGTCTTTTTTTAGTTTTAAGAAAGTT
>CAMZMA010000104.1 GCA_947311815.1 uncultured Flavobacteriaceae bacterium | reverse complement strand
TTCAAATGCAGATATTGCAAATACTGCGGCTTCTACTAATAAACCAATGGTTAACATAAGCCCACCAGTTATAGGTCCGATGGACATATGCTGGATTTTAAATAATGCTCCAATGATTACTACTGCGGCTCCTAAACCGTATACCATATTCATTATTTTTTTTGAAGCTTTTGACTGTGCCATAATTTTAAATTTTAAAAAGGGGGTTAATTATTAAATTTGATTAATTTTTTACTTATTTGTCTTTCCTAAGTAATCTTGTACGGTTCTAAAACCTATGTAACTTCTTGCTGTATCGGCATACTCATAATCTCTAGTACTTACTTCTAAAAAGTAAGCAACATCTTTCCAAGAACCACCTCTAATTATTTTTCTTTTGTTCTTTAAATCCTTTACATTCGGATTCATTGTAGAAGACATATAATAAGAGTATAAATTATAGGCTGAATTTGTCCATTCAGAAACATTACCTGCCATATTATACAAGCCATAATCATTCGGATTGAATGCATTCGCTTCCATAGTATATAGAGCGCCATCTACAGCATAATCTCCTCTTACGGGTTTAAAGTTTGCTAAAAAACAACCTCTATCACTTGTTGTGTAAGGTCCTCCCCAAGGATATTTTGAAAATTGCAAACCACCTCTTGCTGCATATTCCCATTCAGCTTCTGTTGGTAATCTAAAATTAGGTACTGTATATCTGTTTTTCTTGCTACGAAGATAATCATTTTTCTTTTTAGTTCTCCAATTACAAAATGCATTTGCTTGGTACCAATTAACACCTACTACAGGATAATCTCCATAAGCTTCATGATGAAAATAATTCTGGTGCATCGGGTCATTATAAGAATAATTAAAATCTTTTACCCAAACGGTTGTATCTGGATATACCGAAACCAATTCGTTTTTTAAAAAATCTCTTCTATTCCCTTTACTTCTTGCAGCAGTCTCTATATCGAACCAAGAATATCTGTATTTTAATTTTCTATTATCAAAAGTTCTTATTCCGTCAACAGCCTCGTCTCTTTTAATATAAAGAGAATCCATCACTTCTACATAATCTACATCAGGATAATTATCTTTTTCCCAAATAAGTTTATTTGACCAATCTAAAGGTTTTAAAGAATCTAAACCTGTACCTATACCATAATAATTCTCTATCATGTACTTTTCATAGGCAGACGCTTTTATGGTATCAATTGTTGCAAAGGCATAATCATGAATACCTCCTGAAAGTGGCTGACCTGTTGCTGATGTAGTGGTTCCTGCTCTAACAAACTCTTCTTGATACGCTAATTTTGTTCTAACTATAGAGTCTCTAGTCCAGTTTACAAATTCTTTGTATTCTGCATTTGTAATTTCTGTTTCATCCATATAAAATGGCCTAACAGTAACTGTTCGTGGGGGTAAGCTATGTGTTCCTATAAGATCTTCGTCTTGCTTTCCCATCACAAAAGATCCTCCAGGTATTTTTGCCATACCAAAAGGTTTTTCTGAAAACCAAGATTTTTTACCTCTTACACCTACCAACTCACCTCTATCATTAGACCCACAACTATATATGACTGCTACTAATAATGCAAATAATGTTATTTTCTTCATATGTTAAATTCTTTCCTGAAAAAGTCCGTAAACCTATTGTTTTTTTTGATGAAATCCAATTTTTAAATTGTTTTTCATCAATTAATTTATCTTTAAACCATCTTACTCATTCCTTTATACCATCTTTGAGGTATTATTTGAGCAGTAGCATCTTTATAATCTTTAAATGTACATGGTATTAACGCATGTCTTTTGTATTTATTATCTGAAATAATATTTATCTCCATCCACCATCTACCTGTCTTATCGCTTTTATAAAAATTAATAGTTTCATCATCTTCAAAAAGCACCATAAATTTTTGGTAATTTTCTTTTGTACAAAACGGATAATCTTTGGCTCTATAATTTACACCTTCTATAAAATACCAAATCATTTGAGCTATCAACTTCGCCGTTTGCTCTTTATTATCTTGTTTTTGATTGTATTCATAAATACCAAATGACGATACTTTATCACTAATACCCGCATATCTTGAAACAGCACAAATTTCATTACCATAAAAGCCATTTGGAGAGGTATTTTTATTTGCAGGAGCATCACTTTTCCTTACTGAACCTATATCTATACTTACAATATCTGCATCTCTAAAAACAGGTTCTACTATTTCTAAATTAGTTGCTTCTCCTAATCGATAAGCATCAAAAAACATGTTTTCTAACAAGTTAATTTCATCTTGCGGATTAAAATATGTTTGATACCCAATGTTACTAAAGTTAAATAAATTATTGGGTTTTTGCATGATTATTTTACTTAAATACGATTGAGAATCTAAATCCCCTCCTAATTCTCCTAAATCAAATTTGGCATCTACAGAAACGAGGTTTACCGTTTGTTCAAGATCATCATACGCCCTATAATTTGCATAGGTAATTTCTTGACCTCCGCCAATAATGATTGGAATAATTTGTTTTTTAAGTAAAGACGTTACCACTTCGGTAACTGCAAAATAAGTGTCTTTTGGTGTATTGCCCTTTTCAATATTTCCTAAATCCGCAATATTTACATGCCAATTAGCAGGAAACAGCTCGTATAAATTTTTTCTAATAATTGACAAATCTTCTCCAGCCCCTGAATTACCAACAGCATTTCTATCTTCTTGCACACCTAAAATGGCAACTGTAACATCTTTTAAATCTGGAAAACCTTCGTGCAACGTATGAAGCTTCAATGTATTCCCCAAACAAAATTGAGGTTGCAATACAAGATGAGCAACTACGGTTTCTCTAATAGGGCTTAAGAATTCGAAGTTCATTGTCATTTTATAAAGTGTGCAATATAAGAAAAGTTATTTCTTTTTTGCTTTTTTTCTTTTAGTTGTTTTCTTTTTAGGCGTTTTAGCTGCAATAATTTTAACAGCATCTTCTTGTGTCATTTTATCAATATTGGTTGTTTTGGGCAATTCAACCTTAATTTTTCCTTTTATCACATTAAATCTTCCCCAACGCGCCTTTTCTACACGAATACCTACTTCTTCAAAATTATGCAATAATTTTTCTCTTTCTTTTCGTTTTTTATCTTCAATTAAAGCTTCTAAATCGGCTTGTGTTAAATTATCATAATCGTATTTTTTATTTACGTTGATAAACATTCCGTTCCACTTGATAAAAGGTCCAAAACGACCTACACCTTTTTGAATAGGCAAATCTTCATACTCACCAATGGGCGCATCTGCTTTACGTTTTGCTTCAATAAGCTCGATAGCCCTCTCCATATCTACCTCCATCGGATTTTCTCCTTTGGCTAAAGACACATATTTATCATCGTGTTTTATGTAAGGCCCAAAACGACCGTTAGCAACAATTACCTCACTTTTATCATATTCTCCTAAGGTTTTTGGTAATTGAAATAAATCCATCGCCTCTTCATAGGTTAAGGTGTTTAGGGTTTGTCCTGGTTGTAAGCTTGCAAAACGAGGTTTTTCTTCATCGGTAGCTTCACCAATTTGTACCATCGCCCCAAATCTACCTAAACGGACATATACATTTTTACCACTATCTGGATCAATACCTAATAAACGTTCTCCTTTGGCTCTTTCGGCATTTTTAGCTACATCTTCTACCACAGGATGAAAATCAGTATAAAAAGATTTTATCATTTCAATCCAATCTTGATTTCCTTCGGCAATTTTATCAAAGTCATTTTCTACTTTGGCAGTAAATCCGAAGTCTAAAATATTAGAAAAATTTGCCACTAAAAAATCGGTCACAATATTTCCAATATCTGTAGGAACTAATTTTCCTTTGTCAGAACCTACTCTTTCTAACAACTCAATATCTTTTACTGTATTATTTTTTAAAATAAGCTGTGTATAATTTCTCTCTTTTCCTTCAACAGCACCTTTTACTACATATTCTCTACGCTGAATGGTAGAAATTGTGGGCGCATAGGTTGACGGACGACCGATACCTAATTCTTCTAAACGCTTTACCAAAGACGCTTCTGTAAAACGTCCTTTGGGTCTTGTATATCGTTCTGTAGCGGTAATATATTGATTTTCTAAAGACTCATTTACTGTTAATTTAGGTAACATTCCTGCTTGTTCTTCTTCATCATCAGTACCTTCTAAATAGACTTTTAAAAACCCTTCAAACGTAATTACTTCTCCGTTTGCTGTTAAAATTTTATCGTTTTTATTATTATCGATTTTAACAACAGTACGTTCTAATTGCGCTTTACTCATTTGTGATGCTAGCGTTCTTTTCCAGATTAAACTGTACAATCTTGTTTGATCGTACTCTGCTGTAACTTCGTGATTTTCCATGTGTGTAGGACGAATCGCCTCATGCGCTTCTTGCGCCCCTTTCGATTTGTTTGAAAAATTACGTGGTTTGCTATATTCTTTTCCGTAAGATGCAATAATTTCTGCTTGTGCTGCATTTTTTGCATCTTCTGATAAATTTACACTATCGGTTCTCATATAGGTAATCAAACCTGCTTCGTACAAACGTTGCGCAACCATCATGGTTTTTGCTACGGGAAAACCTAATTTTCTTGACGCTTCTTGTTGTAATGTAGATGTGGTAAATGGTGCTGCTGGCGATTTTTTCGCAGGTTTTTTCGTTAAATCAGCCACTTTAAAATCTGCTGAAACACACGAATTTAAAAAATCTTCTGCTTCTTTTTTAGTAGTAAAATTTTTAGCTAATTTGGCTTTAAATTTCTTTCCATCAGTATTTACAAACTCTGCATCTACTCTGTAAGATGCAACGGGAATAAAGTTTTCAATCTCTCTTTCTCGTTCTACAATTAAACGAACCGCAACCGATTGTACTCTCCCTGCCGACAAACCTCCTTTTACCTTACGCCATAAAACGGGCGACAACTCATACCCAACCAATCTATCTAACACTCTACGTGCTTGTTGCGCATTTACCAAATTATAATTTATTTCTCTAGGATTTTCTACCGCATGTAAAATGGCTTTTTTAGTAATTTCATGAAAAACGATACGCTTTGTATTTTCGTCATTCAATTTTAATTGTTCTGCCAAATGCCACGCAATTGCTTCTCCTTCTCTATCCTCATCACTTGCTAACCAAACAGTTTCTGCTTTTTTAGCTAAAGTTTTTAACTTTTTTACGATTGCTTTTTTATCGGTAGAAACAATGTATTTGGGTTTAAAATCTCCTTCAACATTTACCCCCAATTCTTTGGATGGTAAATCGGCAATATGCCCAAAACTAGATTCTACTTGAAAATCTTTTCCTAAAAACTTTTCTATCGTTTTTGCCTTTGCTGGCGACTCTACAATTACTAAATTCTTTGCCATAAATCTCTTCTTTATCTCTTTTACACCTTATTATATATGATGCATTTGGATGCGCAAAAGTAGAAACTTTTTTTGAATTACAAGTTTTTTGATTGATTTTCGTTTTTTTACATCTAAAAAAAGAAAGAAAGTGACTGTTTTTTTTACGACACATTCTTAACAATGAATGATTTGTTTATTATTTTATTCCACATATAAATACTCCCACAAAAGTAGCACTGATACTATTTTACGAAAATTGTAAAAAAACCATACCTCCGTATATTTTTTCTTTTTAACAATTCTTTCACTGCCAATTTGTCATTAAATTTCTTTTTTGGTTGTATATTTGCAACTCAATTTTTGATATATGGGAAGCGAGAGTATTATAGAAGAAAAAAAACAAGGACAAGCACTTCATACTGAACAAATAAAAGGAAATTCTAAAAAATTGTTTATAGAAAGTTACGGTTGTCAAATGAATATGAATGACAGCGAAATTGTTGCCGCAATTTTAGCAAAAGAAGGTTTTAACACTACACAAAACCTAGAAGATGCCGATTTAGTTTTGGTAAACACCTGCTCAATTAGAGAAAAAGCAGAACAAACCATCCGCAAGCGTTTGCAAAAGTACAATGCCGTAAAAAAAATAAATCCGACCATGAAAGTGGGTGTTTTAGGCTGTATGGCAGAACGACTGAAAGAAAAATTTTTAGAAGAAGAAAAAATTGTAGATTTAGTTGTGGGCCCAGATGCATACAGAGATTTACCCAATTTGGTAGAAGAAGTAGAAGCAGGCAGAAATGCTGTAAACGTCATCCTTTCTAAAGAAGAAACCTACGGAGACGTTTCTCCTGTTCGCTTAAATTCAAACGGAGTTTCGGCTTTTGTTTCCATTACTAGAGGATGCGATAATATGTGTACCTTTTGCGTGGTTCCATTTACTAGAGGACGTGAGCGAAGTAGAGATCCGCAAAGTATTTTAGAAGAAATTAGATCGATGCAAGAACAAAATTTTAAAGAAATTACCTTACTCGGTCAAAATGTAGATAGCTATTTATGGTACGGCGGCGGATTAAAAAAAGACTTTAAAAATGCTTCAGAAATTGCCAAAGCAACCGCAGTAGATTATGCACAATTATTAGATATGTGTGCTACAGAATTCCCGAAAATGCGCTTTCGATTTGCGACTTCTAATCCGCAAGATATGAGTTTAGACGTAATTCATACCATGGCAAAACACAAAAATATTTGTAAATATATTCATTTACCTGTTCAAAGCGGTAGCAATAATATGCTAAAAGCCATGAACCGCCAACACACTAGAGAAGAGTACATGAAACTGGTAGATAATATCTTCAAAATAATACCAGAAATGGCGTTAAGTCAAGATATGATTGCTGGTTTTTGTGGCGAAACCGAACAAGATCATCAAGATACTTTAGCATTGATGGAATATGTTAAATACGACTTCGGATTTATGTTCGCCTACTCAGAAAGACCAGGGACTTTAGCGGCTAAAAAGATGAAAGATGATGTACCTGCCGATGTTAAAAAGCGTCGATTACAAGAAATCATCAACCTACAACAAGAACATGCATTATACCGAACGCAACAGCATTTAGGAAAAATTGAAGAAGTATTGATAGAAGGCGTTTCAAAAAAATCTGACAAACATTACAAAGGTAGAAATACACAAAATACCGTCATTATTTTTCCGAAAGAACACTATAAAATTGGCGATTTTGTAAATATAAAAGTAGAAGATTGTACAAGCGCCACCTTAATTGGTACTGCGGTTGGATATTCTGATAATAATTAATTTTAGTAAAAAGTTAAAGCTCAAAAGTTAAAAAGCACCCAACCCTTTAAAACTTTAGCAACTATCAACTTTTAAACTATAAAATATGATAAACTTACAAGCTATAAAACAACGTTTCGGAATTATAGGAAACAATCAGCAATTAAACAGAGCTTTAGAAAAAGCAATACGCGTTGCTCCTACCGATATTTCTGTATTAGTTACAGGAGAAAGCGGTGTTGGTAAAGAAAATATCCCAAAGATTATACATCAATTATCGCACAGAAAACACGCAAAATATATTGCCATAAACTGTGGCGCTATACCAGAAGGAACTATTGATAGTGAGTTATTCGGGCACGAAAAAGGTGCATTTACAGGTGCAACACAAACTAGAAAAGGATATTTTGAGGTTGCAGACGGAGGAACTATTTTTTTAGATGAAGTTGGCGAATTACCGCTTACCACACAAGTACGCTTATTACGTGTTTTAGAAAATGGCGAGTTTATAAAAGTAGGATCATCGCAAGTACAAAAAACCAATGTACGTATTGTTGCCGCTACCAATTTAAATATGGCAGATGCCATTGCTAAAGAAAAATTTAGAGAAGATTTATACTACCGCTTAAGCACCATAGAAATTCATTTACCTCCTTTAAGAGAGCGTAAAGAAGATATTTTTTTACTATTTAGAAAATTTGCTTCGGATTTTGCGCAGAAATACAGAATGCCAACCGTTCGATTAGAAGAAAATGCCATTCATTTATTACTCAATTATCGTTTTCCAGGAAACATTCGTCAATTAAGAAATATTGCAGAACAAATATCTGTAATTGAACAAGACAGAAGTATATCCGCAGAAAAACTAATCGATTATTTACCAAACAATCAAGGCAATTTACCTGCTGTTATTGGAGGCGCTTCAACAAATGATTTTGCTACAGAAAGAGATATTATGTACAAAATATTGTTCGATATGCGTAATGACATCAACGATTTAAAAAAATTAACCTTAGACTTGATGAAAAACGGAGCGTCAGAAAAAGTGCAAGAATCTCATCATCAACTAATAGAAAAAATTTATCAAGAACAACAAACACATCAAGCAGAAAGCAACGTAGAAGTGGTTAAAATACCACATAATTCAGTTCAAAACAATTACGATTTTGTAGAAACGATTGAAGAAGATGAAAGCTTATCTTTACAAGACAAAGAAATAGAAATGATAAAAAAATCATTAGAAAAAAACAAAAACAAACGTAAATTAGCAGCAAAAGAACTCGGTATTTCTGAACGAACTTTATATCGAAAAATTAAACAATACGATTTGTAAAAATCATCAATTATATTGTCATTTAATTTTTTATCTTTGAAAAACATATGAAAAAAGCATTTTATATTTCGTTATTTTTACTCTTAACTACAACTTTTATAGGTTGTGGTATCTATTCTTTTACGGGAGGTAATACAGGAAAAGCAAAAACCATTCAAATAGATTTTTTTAGAAATGAAGCTTCATTAGTAGAACCTTCTTTAAGCCAAACTTTTACCCAAGAATTACAAGATTTATTTACACGTCAAACCAATTTAACATTAACAACTTCGAATGGAGATTTACATTTTGAAGGCGAAATTACAGGATACAGAATTAGCCCAATGAGTGCCACAGCAAACCAAACTGCTGCTCAAAACAGACTTACTGTAACCGTAAATGTTAGATATACAAACAAGTTGAACGAGAAAGATGATTTTGAAAGACAGTTTTCTTTCTATGAAGATTACGGTGCTGATCAACAATTAATTGGCGGTGTGTTAGAAGATGTTTTAAAGACAATTTTAGATAGAATTACACAAGATATTTTTAATGCTTCGGTGGCAAAATGGTAAACGTATAAATCAAAAATTTTGAATACATCAGATTTTACTTCCTTGTTAAAAAACCCTAAAAAGATAGAAAATCAACATACCGTTGCTTTAAAATCTATGATTGAAAAATATCCATTTTTTCAATCTGCGAGAGTGTTGTATTTAAAAGGATTAAAAAATCAAGAAAGTTTTAAATATAATAATGAATTAAAAGTAACCGCAGCCTATACTACAGACAGAACAATATTGTTTGATTTTATTACTGCTAAAAAACTGAATAAAAAAACAACTTCTATAAAAATAGGCGCTACAACCGTTTCAAAGAAAGAAACAGCATCAAATGAATTACAATTAGGAAAACCACTACCCTTTAAAGCAAACGAATCGTATTCTTTTCAACAATGGCTACAATTATCAGCAAAAAAACCGATTCTTAGAAAAGAAGTCCCAGAAAAATCATCATCAAAAAAAACATTGATTGATCGTTTTTTACAAAACAACCCGAAAATATCTAGAGTAAATAAAAATATTTCCATAGAAATTCCTATCAAAGAAAATACAAAAGAGATCGAATTAATGACCGCTACTTTGGCAAATGTTTATTTAGAACAAAAAAAGTACGCAAACGCAATACAAGCTTATCGAATTTTAAGTTTGAAATATCCAGAAAAAAGTGGTTTCTTTGCAGACCAAATTAAAAGAATTCAAATTTTACAAAATAACAAATCATGAGTTATACAGCATTTTTAATATTAATTTTGATTGTTGCTATCGCATTAATCTTAATTGTTATGGTTCAAAACCCTAAAGGAGGCGGATTATCATCTTCATTTGGTGGTGGCGGAGCATCTTCAATTGGCGGAGTTCAAAACACCAATACATTTTTAGACAAAGCAACTTGGACTTTGGCAATTGCTTTATTTGCATTAATTTTATTATCAAACTTTGCAATTCCTAGAGGTGGAAATGATAATTTTCAGTTAGATAATAAATTAGAAAATGTAAGTACAACTCCTGCAACAAACAATACTGTCCCAACACAAACAAAAGATTCTGTCAATTAAATTTCAGTTTCTTATAAAAAATTAAAAATGCTAACGTAAATGACACGTTGGCATTTTTTTTACTCCATTTTTAAACAAAAACAAGTAACTTAGTAAAATTGTCAGTTTCTATGAAATGGCATAATTTCTGACTTATATCTTACAGGAAAAAAGAATTTAATTAACCTAAAAATAAATCATATTAAAATGGGATTAAAAATTAAACCACTAGCAGATAGAGTTCTTGTAGAACCTGCTGCTGCTGAAACTACTACCGCTTCTGGAATTATTATACCAGACAACGCAAAAGAAAAACCACAAAAAGGAACTGTTGTTGCTGCAGGAAAAGGCACAAAAGATGATCCTATCACAGTAAAAGTTGGCGATACCGTTTTATACGGAAAATATGCTGGTACTGAATTAAAATACGAAGGAAAAGAGTACTTAATTATGAGAGAGAGCGATATTTTTGCGATTCTTTAGGCTTTAGGCTTTAGGCTTTAGGCTTTAGGTAATAAAAAAAAATGAGGGATTTTAAAAAATACGATATTTGGAAATTAAGTCACCAATTAGTTTTGGAGATTTATCAATTGACTAAATCTTTTCCGAAAGAGGAAATATACGGAATCGTCTCTCAAATTAGAAGAGCATCTATTTCAATTCCAAACAACATAAGTGAAGGTTGTGGTAGAGATAGTGATGCTGAATTTAATCGTTTTTTAACAATTGCCTTAGGTTCTGCTACCGAAGTTGAATATTTATTATTACTTTCAAAGGATTTAGATTTTATCTCTAAAAATACTTTTGAAAAATTAAATAATAGTATTAACCTAATTAAACGAAAAACATATACTTTAAAACAAAAATTAAAATAACGCCGCATAAAGCCTAGAGCTTTCGGCATAAATCAATACAAAAATGGCAAAAGATATAAAATTTGATATAGAAGCTCGCGACGGATTAAAACGTGGCATAGATGCTTTAGCAAACGCAGTAAAAGTAACGTTAGGGCCAAAAGGAAGAAATGTAATTATTTCTAAATCTTTTGGTGCACCAACGGTTACTAAAGACGGTGTAACCGTAGCAAAAGAAATAGAGTTAGAAAACGAACTCGAAAATATGGGAGCTCAAATGGTAAAAGAAGTAGCTTCTAAAACCAATGATTTAGCAGGAGACGGAACAACAACCGCAACCGTTTTAGCACAAGCTATTGTTAAAGAAGGATTAAAAAATGTAGCCGCAGGTGCAAATCCTATGGATTTAAAACGTGGAATTGACAAAGCTGTTGAAGCAATTGTTGCTGATTTAGACAAACAAGCTAAAAAAGTAGGAAATTCATCAGAAAAAATAGAACAAATCGCTTCTATTTCTGCAAATAATGACAATACTATTGGATCACTTATCGCGAAAGCATTTGGTAAAGTGGGTAAAGAAGGCGTAATTACTGTAGAAGAAGCCAAAGGAACTGAAACTTATGTAGATGTTGTAGAAGGAATGCAGTTTGATAGAGGTTATTTATCGCCTTACTTTGTAACCGATGCAGATAAAATGATTGCAGATTTAGAAAATCCGTACGTACTTTTATTCGATAAAAAGATTTCTAACTTACAAGAAATTTTACCAATTTTAGAACCTGTTGCACAATCTAGCAGACCTTTATTAATTATTGCTGAAGATGTAGATGGTCAAGCATTAGCAACTTTAGTAGTTAATAAATTACGTGGCGGATTAAAAATTGCCGCTGTAAAAGCTCCTGGTTTTGGCGATCGTAGAAAAGCAATGTTAGAAGATATCGCAATTTTAACTGGCGGAACCGTGATTTCTGAAGAAAGAGGTTTTTCATTAGAAAACGCAACCTTAGACTTATTAGGAACTGCCGAAAGTATTGTGATTGATAAAGACAACACCACAATTGTTAATGGCGCAGGTAATACAACTGCCATTAAAGCAAGAGTAAATCAAATAAAAACTCAAATAGAAACAACTACTTCAGATTACGATAAAGAAAAACTACAAGAACGTTTGGCTAAATTAGCGGGTGGTGTTGCCGTTTTATACGTAGGTGCTGCAAGCGAAGTTGAAATGAAAGAAAAGAAAGATAGAGTTGATGATGCATTACACGCAACACGTGCCGCAGTAGAAGAAGGTATTGTTGCTGGTGGTGGTGTTGCTTTGGTAAGAGCAAAAAAAGTTTTAGAAAAAATTACAACCGAAAACCTAGACGAAACCACAGGAATTCAAATTGTAAACAAAGCTATTGAAGCTCCGTTAAGAACCATTGTTGAAAATGCTGGTGGCGAAGGATCTGTAGTCATTAACAAAGTATTAGAAGGCAAAAAAGACTTCGGGTACGATGCGAAATCAGACAAATATGTAGATATGCTAAAAGCAGGAATCATAGACCCTAAAAAAGTAACTCGTGTTGCCTTAGAAAACGCAGCTTCTGTTGCTGGTATGATTTTAACTACCGAATGTGCTTTGGTTGATATTAAAGAAGATGCTCCTGCTGGCGGAATGCCTCCAATGGGCGGCGGAATGCCAGGTATGATGTAAATACACAATAAACAACAAATTTAAATCTCCTTGAGTACTAAACTCTTGGAGATTTTTTTTGTTTCTATACAATAATTAACATCAAAGAAAGTTTACAATTCCACAAATTAAAAATCCAAAGGATTTTTTAAAAATTCGAGTTCATTCACCGATAATTCTTTGCAATTTTAAAAAAAGATTCGTGAACCTGTCTGTCGACAAAGGCAGGTGTGGCTTTTATAAAAGTATAAGTTTGCCCTAACCCCCTACTTCAACCGTGTTAAAGTCAAATTTAAATTGTATTTTACGATAAACAGTCCATTATTACTGGTTGCTTTAAATAGTTTTTTATCATAATTAAATTTAGAAATCAAACGATAAGAAACACCTTTATGAAACGTATTTTTTAATTTTTCTCCAGAAGCTAATCGGACCAAAACATCATACGTTATATCAAACCCTTTAGAAGCATAATAAGAAGGATATGTGTTGTTTTTCACTCGGTATTGTGTATCAAATATTTTTACTGCTGCTGCATTTTCATTTAAAAAAACATCAGAAACATAGGTAAACTCAATATTAGCTAATTTAAGATTGTCAATTCCTGCAAAAGCAGCTCCTTTCTCTACCGCAAACACTTTTGCTGTAGTTTCTTCTGGTAAACTAATTAAAGTATTCATCGCATCCGAAGCCAAAACATTATCATCTGTGGCAATAATCACCCAGTTTTTTACTTTCGGTTTTAATAATTTTAAAAAGAGTTCTTTTTTAACATATCCTTTTACAGGATAAATTGCTTGTACCGTTGTAATAGAATCGTGTGTTAGTAACATCGATTTAATAGCAGAAGCTCGGGCATATTTATCGGAAACAATGACAATATTTTCTCCTTGATATGTTTCTTTGATATACTCGATTAAATAATTTAGATATGCTTTTTTTTCTGGAGCTGTTTTAATTAATTTTGAAGATGTAAATGTTTCTTGACTTTTAGAATACACAGGTATAACAACAGGTATTTTCACTTTATTTGCCACCATAACAGCCTCACTAGAATATAAAGGACCGATAATTACATCATTATCATTTAAGTTTTTATTGGCTAAAATAGTACGAATTTTACTATTTTTTTTCTCTGTATCATATGCATTTAGCTCAATAGTTACACCTTGTTTTCGTAACGAATCGATGGCTATTTCTGCACCTAAATACAAATCGGTTACAATATTTACCAATTTTTCTCTTTTTGCTGATTTCTTTTGTTTAAAAATTTCTCTGGTAGCAATAGAATCGTATTTTTTTGCTCTAAAAGGTAATAACAATGCTACTTTTAGTGTTTTGTTGGTGTCAATTTCGTCTTGGTACAGTATTTCCTCATCGATCTCATCAATATCTGTAACAATCGATTTTATTTTAATAATTTGCCCCAACTTTAAACCTGCCGACAAAATAGGATTCAGCTTTTTTAAATGCTCTTCACTAACATTATAAAAACGAGTTAAACTATAAAAAGTATCGCCTTTTATGACTTTATGAAGTAGAAAGTCTCGAGTTACATCTGTAGGATTTTCATCTGTATCAACAGGGTTTTCATCCTTTTTCTCATCAACAACAATTACTTCTTTTTCTTTGTTATCAATAGCTTTTACCTGCTTTTTATTTGGTATTATAATAACCGTATTAGGCTTGGGTCTTCTACGTACATCAGGATTTAAACGACGTAAATCTTTGGTTTCCATATCCAATCTTTTGGCTATGGTACGCATTGTTTCTCCTTTCTTAACGGTGTATTCAATGAATTTTTTTTGCTGTCCGCAAGAAACTGCAAACGTTAAAAAAAACAATAACAAAACTAACTTTAAGCTTTTCATATATTCTATTCCCATTCAATTGTGGCGGGTGGTTTAGAACTGATATCATACACAACTCTGTTTACACCTTTTACATTATTAATTATTTTGTTAGATACTTTTTGTAAAAATTTATAAGGTAAATCTACCCAATCTGCCGTCATACCATCGGTACTTTCTACGGCACGTAAAGCAACTACTTTTTCATAAGTTCGTTCATCTCCCATTACACCTACCGAGTTTACTGGCAACAACATAGCACCTGCTTGCCAAACTCTATCATACAAATTATCTTCTTTAAGCCCGTTGATAAAAATAGCATCTACCTCCTGCAAAATACGAACTTTTTCTGAAGTAATATCTCCCAAGATACGAATTCCTAATCCAGGACCAGGAAATGGGTGTCTTCCTAAGAGTTCTTTATCAATACCCAATGATGCTCCTACTCTTCTTACTTCGTCTTTAAAAATCATTCGTAGAGGCTCTACTATTTTTAATTTCATAAAATCGGGTAATCCGCCTACATTATGATGACTTTTTATAGTTGCTGATGGACCGCCGTTTACAGAAACCGACTCGATTACATCTGGATAAATAGTACCTTGTGCTAACCATTTTGCATTTTCTATTTGATGCGCTTCATCATCAAAAACTTCAATAAAAACGCGTCCGATTGCTTTTCTTTTGGCTTCTGGACCTGTCAATCCTTTGAGTGCATCCAAAAAACGTGCCGAAGCATCTACGCCTTTTACGTTTAAACCCATTCCTTCGTATTGTTTTAATACGCTCGAAAATTCGTCTTTACGGAGCAACCCATTGTTTACAAAAATACAATGTAAATTTTTACCGATGGCTTTGTGCAATAATACTGCAGCAACAGTGCTATCTACACCTCCCGATAATCCTAAAACTACTTTATCATCTTTTAATTGCTCTTTTAAGTCGGTAATTGTGGTTTTTGCAAAAGAATTGGGTGTAAAATTTTGTTCGACACCTGCTATATCAACTAAAAAATTTTGTAATAACTGTTTTCCGTCAGTTGTATGATACACTTCTGGATGAAATTGTATGGCATAGGTATCTTCGCCTTCAATTTTGTAAGCTGCATTAAACACATCGTGTGTGCTTGCCAAATGAATTGCATTGGTTGGCAACTCTTTGATGGTATCAGAATGACTCATCCAAACCTGACTACCTTCGGATATGTTTTTAAAGAAAGCTTCGTCTTTTTTGATGAATGATAAATTTGCTCTTCCGTACTCTCTTGTGTTTGAAGGCGCTACTAATCCACCAGAAAAATGTGCTAAATATTGTGCACCATAACAAACAGCTAACAAAGGTTTTTTAGCTCTTATGTCAGATAAATCTGGATGAGGAGCTTCGTCTGACCGAACAGAAGACGGACTTCCTGATAAAATAACCGCTTTAAATTTTTGAATGTCTTGTGGAATTTTATTGTAAGGATATATTTCACAATAAATATTTAATTCTCTTACTCGGCGCGCAATAAGTTGTGTGTATTGCGATCCGAAATCTAATATAAGTACGTTGTGTTGTTGCATCCGCAAAAATACTATTTTGGTTTTAGTTTTTAAAGGATAAATAGCGTAAAATCATCCCTTTCCTTTTTTGCCCTATTTTTATGGGGTTTGAGTCAAAAAACAACAAAATTTTCTAATATCGATACACAATCGCATTGATATTCATACCTGCACCAACAGATGCTAAAATAATAACATCGCCTTTATTTACTTCTTGATGCTCAACTTTTCCTTTTAAAACCAAATCTAACAATGTAGGTACGGTTGCTACCGAACTGTTTCCTAATTTATGGATACTCATGGGCATAATTCCGTCTGGAGTTGATTTTTTGTAAAGTCTAAAAAAGCGTTTTATAATCGCTTCGTCCATCTTTTCATTGGCTTGATGAATGAATACTTTTTTAACATCATCAATAGTAAGACCGCTTTTATCTAACGCTAACTTCATAGCATTGGGCACATTATTTAAAGCAAATTCATATATTTTTCTTCCATCCATTTTAATATATCGCACATCTGGATCTTCATTTTTATTAAAAGATTTTCCGAAAAACAAATAGTAGGCTTCTTCTTTTGTAAATGATTGTGATGCGTGACTGATAATACCTTCATCCGTATTTTCTTTTGCTTCTACAATACAAGCTCCTGCCCCGTCGCTATAAATCATAGAATCTCTATCTGCTTTATCTACAACTCTAGACAAGGTTTCTGCACCAATTACCAATACTTTTTTAGCGATTTTTGCTTTAATAAATGCTTGTGCTTGTATAACTCCTTCTATCCAACCTGGGCAACCAAATAAGATGTCGTACGCTACACAATTAGGGTTTTCAATACCTAATCTATGTTTTACTCTTGTTGCTAAACTTGGCAAAATATCACTTTGAATGGCGGCACTTTTTACATCTCCAAAATTATGAGCAAGTATAATATAATCTAATTCTTCTGGATTGATTCCTGCATCTTCAATGGCTTTTTGAGCTGCAAAATACCCTAAATCTGATGCATTGTGTTTTAATTCTGCATATCTACGCTCTTCAATACCCGTAATGGATTTAAATTTTTTTATAATCACATCATTTGTGCTAGGGAAATTTGTCCCATCAGCATTTAAAAACTGTTGATTTAAAAACTTTTCATTTTCTTTTTGAATGACAGGAATGTATGTCCCTGTGCCTGTAATTACTGAAGAAATCATGATTTCTATATTTGGATTAACGATTAAACAACAAATGATTGTTTTTTGAAAAATTGTTTATTTTCTGAAGTTATTATAAAAAAGAACTATCAAACGAAAAAGGCAACAAAGATAATAGCGATTCGGTTTTAATAATTTTACCTGTTTCTCCCATAAAAAGAATTTCCATGGGTTTTTTTTGATTCATTTCATATTCAGACAAGGTCTGTCTACAGGCTCCACAAGGCCCTACAGGTTTATCTACCCTTGTTTCTGTAGAGCTTGCTGTAATGGCTAATTTTGTAATGGCAACTCCTGGAAATTCAGAACCTGCTTTCCAAACAGCAACTCTTTCTGCACACATACCAGAAGGGTATGCGGCACTTTCTTGATTGCTTCCTAAAATAATTTGATTGTTTTCTAATAATAAGGCTGCGCCTACGCTAAATTTAGAGTACGGAGCATATGCCTTTGCTCTTGCTTCAACTGCTTTTGTCATTAGGTTTCTATCTTCTAAAGACAATTCTGACACATCATTAAAAACACTTGCTAATGCAGTTATTTCTATTTTTTTCATAAAAGGTTTTCTCTTTTGAAAGCACTAAGATACTAATAATCTTCGTAAATTTCACCTAAATCAAAAGAAAGAGAAAAACGCAATGAATTTTCTAACGGATTGTTCACATCAGAAGAGTTAATAAGGTATGATAAATCGATATTCATTGCATTGGTTTTAAATCCTGCACCTAAAGTAAAGTACTTTCTGTTTCCTTTTATTTCACTTTCATGAAAGTAACCTCCTCGTAAAGCAAAAGCACCGTTGTACAAATATTCTGCACCAATACCATACGTAAATTCTTTTATTTCTTCGCTAAAACCTCCTGGAGCATCTCCAAAAGATTGAAAAACACCTGAAATCCAACTTACATCATCATCTTTTCCGCCAGTAATTGTACCTGTTGCATCTCTTTCTGGTGGAGTTGGTACTAATAATTTTGTAAATTCGATATTGGTACTAATGGTATTATAATCGTCTAAAATAAAATCAAAACCACCACCTAATTTTAAATTTGTAGGGATAAAATCTTCTTCGCCAACAACGTAAGACACTTTGGGGCCAATATTAGCAATGTTAAAACCCAATTTATACTTCCCGTTAAAAGTCCCGTAATTTTCTTCTTCTGATTGATAAAATCCTGAAACATCTACTCCAAAAGAATTAATTGGTTTTAAATTTGGGTCTTGCACTGTTAATTTTAAATTAGAGTGTATGTATCGTAAACTTACCCCCATGGCAAATGTTTCGCTTAATTTTAAAGAATAAGTTCCAGATACTGTAAACTCATTTGGTTTTATAACACCTATAGGATTTCCTATATTATCGGTAAGATCTATTTGCCCGAGAGAAAAATATTTAAAATCGGTTCCCCAAGCAGCATTTTCGCTAATTCTATTGATATAAGAAGCGCTTCCTATAAAAATATCATTGGTTAAATTACGCAACCATGGCGAGTAGTTAATCCCAATCATCACTTGTCTTGGAGCAAATGCTATTTTAGACGGATTATGAAACAATGAGTTTGCATCGGCAGATGTAGTAACCCCTACATCGCCCATTGCACCTGCTCTTGCATCTGGTACTATTAGCAAAAATGGCATTGCAGTAGTAATTCCGTTTCTAGTTTGAGCAGTTACTTTTGGTAAAAATAACATGCATATAAATGCGATGATTCCTAATTTTTTCATTTTTTTGATTTCTGTTGATTTGACAAATATCTAATTTTTATTGAAGTATTACTAATTTTTCATACTTCTCTGCTACTAAATTACTTGCCGTTGATTTTACTTTTAATTTATACACATACACTCCTTTTCCTATTTTGTTTCCAAAATCATCTAAACCATTCCAAGTGATATTTCTTGACAGTGTTCCTGTTGTTTGTACTAATTGATTAATTGTTTTTATTAATTTACCCGAAACTGTAAATATTTGAACTTGCACTTCTAACGATTCGTTTGGCTTGTTATGATTAAACCAAAATTCGGTATAATTTACAAACGGATTGGGGTAATTTAACACATTTTCTAAATGAAAAACGGTATCACTTACCACCACGAAGTTTAACGTAGCGGTTGATGAATTATTGTAAGTATCCCAACCTTTTACTTTTAAGGTATGCATACCTACCGATAAATCTCTTAGTTTATAGGTTGCTTTTCCTTTGGTAAAATTATCTAAATCAGTCTGATAATAATCATTTAGCACTATTGGATTAGACTCATCACCATCTAAAACAGCAACAATATCATGATCTATTGCCGTAACCGAAGTGTTAATTCCGCTACTATCTGATAAAGAAACTATGAGATTTGGCGATGTATTTGTGTTACCGCCATCAATAAAAGATTCGTCATTTAAAAACAATTGTATTTCTGGCCCTACAGTATCTGTTGCTGCATTTTCGTTAATACCGCCAACTGTAACATCAAAATTTGCACCTGCTTTGTCGGATGTTCCGTTTTCTGCATAAAAACTTAATTTCCCTTTTCCGTAGGCTATTTTAATATCTTTTGGCACAATAAATTCGAAATTAAACACACCATTTTCTACAGATGATTTTCCTCTAAACAATTTACTTTCTCTAGAATCAAACACCATATTTATACCAAAACCATCATTATCTAAGGTTGTTTTATCAATAGATTTATCATACACAATGGTAGAAATTGTTCCATTAAAATCAGTTAATGTAGTGTTGTTATTGTCTGTTACTATTCCTTGAAAGGTTACTCTAGATAAGGCTTTTAAAGTATCTATTGATTGCGTAATATCGACACCATTCATTTTAGTAATTTGCACATTAGGTTTTGGAATGGCTAATTTCATGGCAGGATCGCCAAAATAATAAATGAAAAATTTTTGACGTGAATTCGGGAAATTATTTTTCACCTTTGCTAATGATTCAGCAATCGACAAATCTTCATTATTAAAGGCCAATAATATTCTTATTAACTTCTGATTAAACGATTGTCCTGTAGAAATATATACTTCTCTTGTTGTAGTAATCATACTTGCGGCACCACCATTTTTATTTACAAACATAAATTCTCCTGCGGTATCTCTATTTGGATTATCAAAACGTGAAAACTCGCATGTTACCGTGATAAAAAGCGGTAAAGTTGTTGGATTTACCAGTGCATTTATTTGAGGCTTTTCTAAAAATCGTTCTGAAGCAAAACCGTCTTCTCCTCCATGTCCAAAATAATCGAACAACAAAGTACCTTTTTCTAAGGCGTTCGTGATTGCATTTTTTACCTCTGGATAACGCTCTCCGCCAGAAGAATTTTGTTGTACAAAAGCATCTGCATAAATTTTATTGACATTAAAAACAGGTTTGTTATTTTTAATTTCATCTGCAATAGTTTCTACACCACTTTGAATTGAAATATCTGCATTTTGATCAATATCATCCGCCAAAAGTGTTACGGTATTTCGCCAATCTCCAAGAGCTTCTTGTTTGTAATAGCTTAAAATTTTATCAACTACATTTTTAGCATCCTCTATATTTGTAACAGGAATTCTACCAGAAGCAACATCTACCGTATGAAACTGACTCATTGTACCTTCATCTGGATCTAGCATCACAAAAAAATCATCTGTTACATAAGATTCTGCCAAATTAAAACTGGTATAGGCTTCAAATACGGGTACAACATTGTTGTTATCTGTTATTCTATCTTTATAATCATAAGACGAATCGCCAAAAAAGCACACATATTTTAGTTTTTTATCTGCAGATGAATTGTTTGAATAAACATGTTTTATAAAATCTCTAATTCCTGTAATATCCTTAGAGCCAGAAGAAAATTCGTTATAAACCTCATCTAACAACACCACTTTTGTTGTTAAATTAGAGTTATTTTGATGATAATTTGCCAATCGTTGCGCCTCATTAAACAAGGTAGAATTTGTTATAATGATATAATTAACATCTTTGATTGCATGTACATTCTGATTTTTAACTTTTGAGTTTTTTATCGTTTTAGGGATGTAAAAATCTGCATTATTTACAACCACATATTCTTTTAAAACACCTCCGTTTGCAGTAAACGAAAAAGAATTTCCTGCAGATTGATTGCTTATTTTTTTAGGATTAATTGCGTCCGAAACATCCCACAACTGAAAAATAGCAGACGCATTTTGTAGTTGATAATTTACAATTCCGATTGCATTTGCTGCATCAAAACTTCTAAAAGAAAATTGTTTATCATCTACTTTTAAATTTTTCTTTCCTGTAATTTCTATATAATCTAAATACGCATCAGCAGACGGAATGCCACCATTATTATAGGACACCAAAACCTCTAATGAATTACTAACGTTTTGAATAACCCCACTGACAACTCTTGTATTTGCTAACGTAAGTGACCCGCTAATGGGTGAATACGAAAGCGTCATTATATCTTGATTATTTACCTTAACATTCATAGAAGAAGGATTGGATGAAATTGCAACACCTCTTACTTTTATGTTAACATCAGTATTTGCAACAGTATTCGGAAAAGGAAATTGAAAATTATATGTGTTTTCGATACTAAAATTCTCTCCAAACCATTGTTGACCCACATTAAAAAGATTTTTTTCTTCTTTTTCATAAAAAAGAAAATCATTAAAAGTGGTAATTTGTACGGTAGCATTACCTACTACTTCTGGCGATGTTTCTATACGTTTTCCATCAGTATCATTTACAGTTATAAAATAATAGGCTTTATCATCATAAATATTTTGCCTGTGAAAACCCGTTTGATTGACGGCATTTAAAATCCAATCATGCGGTCCTTTCGCATAAAAAAGAATATAATCGCTATTATTAAAAACATCATCATCTTCTCCCTCTACATAGATGGCGTTTTCTTGTAAATCGTCATATCTAGCATCACTATTTTTTACAGGTAGTAATTGCCCTCCATTACCATAAATATGAATTTTCTTCGGATTCAAATTAGAGGTAGATATTCCAATTTTTTGTAGTAAATTTTTATCAATCTTATAAACCCCTGTAGCATCAATAGAAAACTTATACCAATCTCCTTGAGACAACACCGAATCACCTACTTTAGAAAGCTAAAATATGTGAAAATTATTTACGTTATTTGAATGTGATTATGAAAAAAAATAGACTGCTTTTTATTCTTCTTTTTACAGCTCAATTCCTTCTTTCTCAAGTAGGTGATTCGGTGTTGTCTCAAGGAGATTGGTAT
>CAMZMA010000103.1 GCA_947311815.1 uncultured Flavobacteriaceae bacterium | reverse complement strand
GTTTCTAAGAAATGTTTATCAGTTTCTCCAGGAAAACCAACAATTACATCAACACCAATACAAGCATTGGGCATTTTTTCTTTAATTTTATGAACTCTATCGGTATAGGTTTTTCGTAAATACCTACGTTTCATTCTTTTTAACAATTCATCGCTACCACTTTGTAACGGAATGTGAAAATGAGGTACAAAAGTGTTAGAATTTGCTACAAAATCAATCGTTTCATTGGTTAATAAATTCAGTTCTATAGATGAAATCCGCAATCTATGAATGCCTTTTACGGAGTCTAATGCTTTTACGAGTTCTAAAAAAGTATGTTCGTGTTTTTTATTACCAAATTCGCCTTTTCCGTAATCGCCAATATTAACACCTGTTAATACAATTTCTTTAATATTTTTTGATGCGATTTCTCGAGCGTTTTCTAATACGTTTTCTAACGTATCGCTGCGAGAAATGCCACGTGCTAACGGAATGGTACAATACGTACATTTGTAATCGCAACCGTCTTGCACTTTTAAAAAAGCTCGGGTTCTATCGCCAATTGAGTAGGCGCCAACATAAAAATCGGCTTCATCAATTTCGCAAGAATGTACTTCGCTAATTTCGTTTTTGGCTAAATCGTTAATATAACTAGTTACGTTAAATTTTTCGGTAGCACCCAACACCAAATCAACGCCATCTACTTTTGCCAATTCTTCGGGTTTTAGTTGAGCATAACATCCAACGCCAATAATAAAAGCGTTTTTATTTTGTTTTAATCCCGATTTTACAATTTGTTTAAAGCGTTTATCGGCATTTTCGGTAACAGAGCAGGTATTAATTACATAGACATCGGCAACTTCGTCAAAACCAACACGTTCAAAGCCTTCGCTAGTAAAATTACGGGCAATAGTTGATGTTTCTGAAAAATTGAGCTTACATCCTAAGGTATAAAAAGCTACTTTTTTAGCTGTAGTCATTATCGTATCTTTAGTGCGGCAAATTTACAAAAATATGATGATATTTGAGACAGATAGATTAAGAGTTCGAAAATTAATTAAAGATGACTTGATGCCGTTTCATGAAATGCAATCAAACCCTAAAGTAATGCGTTTTGTACGAAAAAGTTTGATGAGTTTTGAAGAGAATACTGCCGACTTAGCACAATTGATTCAAAAATACGATATCCCACAAAATGATTTTTTTATTTATGCTATTATCAGAAAAGAAGATGCTGCTTTTGTAGGTACTTGTGCATTTGTAAAAGATGAGGATGATGACGAAATTGGCTATCGTTTTTTAGAAAAATATTGGCATAAAGGATATGGAAAAGAAATATGTGTTGGAATGATTTTGTATGCAAAAGAACAGCAAATACCCAAATTAATTGCCTATGTTTCGCCTAAAAATATGGCTTCAGAAAAAATAATTAAACAAACAGGATTTCAATTTATAAAAAACACTTTTTGTAAAGATTTGCAAATTCCTGAAAATAAATATCAACTTATATTATGATTGCAAACACACCCAAGACACCGTATTATTATGCGGTAATTTTTACCAGTATTCGTAGCAATATCGAAGAAGATTATACAAGTACGGCTCAAAAAATGACGGATTTAGCCCAAAAACAAAAAGGGTTTTTAGGTGTAGAGTCTGCCAAAGAAGAAATTGGAATTACGGTTTCTTATTGGGAGAGTTTAGAGGCTATTAAAAATTGGAAAATGAATGTAGCACATACAGAAGCAAGAAATAAAGGGCGATCTACTTGGTACAAAAATTTTAAAGTAAGAATAGCAAAAGTTGAGAGAGATTATGAGTTTTAACGAACAAAGCTTTTTACCTTATTTATTATTTTCTGTTTAATATCAATAGGGTAAGAGCGATTTCCTAAGAAAACATCCATCATTGCATCACTCATTCTTTGCCCATATTTTTTAAGAAAAACATTTCTAATTGTTTTTTGCTCGTAAAACCATTTTGCCAACCAAACTCCTGTCATTAATTCTGGTACTAGTTTTTTATGTATTTTTTCTAGATATAAATCAGTCGTTTTTTTAGAGTCAAAATCACCTTCAATAATAGCTTGTGCCGCTAATTTACCACTGTAAATGGCGTTCGAAATTCCTTCTGCCGTAACAGGATCTGCAAAACCTGCGGCATCACCAATTAAAAAGACATTGTTTTTTGCAAAACCATCGGTTCTTGGTGTTACAGGAATTTGAAAACCATGTTGAGATTCCTTTAAAATAGTAGTTATACCTATGGTTTGTAAGTATTTTTTATAGTATTCTTTTAAATTGATTCGTGTTCTTCTAGCAGAAGCAACACCAATAGATAAATGATTTTTCTTTGGGAAATTCCAAGCATATCCAAAAGGAATGGCATCAATATCAAAACGAACAGTTTGTTTTAAGCGTTCAAAATCTTCTGCAGGTACTTCTACTTCATATTCTAAAGCGGGTATAAGTGTTCTAGTGTCATTTGTCCAACCAGCCATTTTAGCAGTTTGACTTAAAGCCCCATCAGCAGCAATTACAAATTTTGCACTTAGCGTTGTTTTTGATGTTTTTACAGTAATTTTATCGTCAGTAAAAGTAAGGTTGGTTAATTTGTTACCTTCTAAAATAGTAATGCCTTTTTCTTTTGCTTTTTCTACAATTAAGTTATCAAAAGCATCTCGCATAATCATAGTAATAATCGGTAAATCACTTTTAGAAGTTAGTTTTAATTTTTTTCCTAAAAATAAATCGACAGAATAAAATTCACTTTCTATCACATTATCAATAGAGAAAGGTAAGTTTTTTCTACCTCGATATACAAAACCACCGCCACAGGTTTTGTAACGAGGTAATGTTTCTTTTTCGATAATTACACAAGAAATTCCTGCTTCTGCAAGATAATAAGCTGTTGAAGCTCCCGAAGGTCCGCTACCAATAATAGCAACATCAAAATGTTTCATTAAAATAAATTTACCAATTAACTTTGGCTAAAATAGGGAAATGATCAGAATATTTAAGGTTAAATGTTTTGTATTGATGCACATCAATACTTTTATCAGTTAAAATAAAATCGATACGCACAGGAAATGGGTAATTAAAGGACTTTCCTACACCATGACCAGCCTCTATAAAAGCATCTTTTTTGTGCTTGCTAATTTGTTTATAGACCCAAGAATAGGCCGTATTATTAAAATCGCCACAAATTATTTTTTTTCCAGTAAATTGTTGCTCATGTGCTAAAAATTGTTCGGTTTGAGTGGCTTGTTTTTGAAATGCTTTTTTTAATCGATTAAATAATTTTTCTGAACTTTTTTCACCAAAATTTTCTTTATTCGGATTGATTTTTAACGATTCTAAATGGATGTTATAGATTCTTACAGTGTCTTTTTTCTTAAGAATATCAACAAAAATGGCATTATTAGCACTGTTTTTAAAATCTAATGAACCCGAATTGATTATTTTGTATTTCGAGTAAATAGCCAACCCAAATTTATTGGTTTTCGATTTAGTTTTGATGTATTTATACGGATACGAAAAACTGATTTTTGAAGATGCATAAAACTCTTGAATACATAAAATATCAGGGTTTTTATCAGCAATAAAATCAAACGTTTTTTTCGTAATTGTACTGTCTTTGCTCCATTTATAATAATTAAACATCCGCACATTATAACTCATTACTTTAACATCGTTATTTAACAATATTTTTTTATCGCCAATTTTATAAAAAGGCGATGAAAACAACCATCCAACTCCTAAAATAAGTCCTGAGAGGAAAAATTGTTTCTTTAATTTTAAAATCCAATAGATAAAAAAGAAAAAGTTAAGAACAATTAAAACAGGTACAAGTAAACTCAATACGCCAAAAGCGGGCATTGAATTTGGCGATACAAACGGAAGCAAATACGATAAAAGTAAAATGGTTGCCAATACCGAATTGATGAAAAACAGAAGTTTATTTATGAGGGATAATTTTTTCATTTTTTACCTTGTTGAAATAAAAATGATTTTTCTTCTTTTGTTAACGTATCGTAGCCAGATTTACTTATTTTATCTAAAATAGCATCTATTTCTTGTTGATGTTCGCTTTTATGTACCGTTTTTGTTGTTTTTATCTTCGATTTATAGACAGTTTTTAGAGGTTTTCGTTTGGTTTTAAAAAACGATAAAAAACTACCTAACAAATCGATTGATGTATTACTTGCAGTACTTACATAGAAAAAACCAAATAACGCACCACCAATATGTGCAAAATGTCCACCAGCATTACCTGCGGGAATTTGAATAATATCTAAACCTACCCAAATAGCGGCTAAATGCCATAATTTAACAAAACCTATAAAGCGTATTTTTAGTTGATAATTAGGCATGTATGTTGCAATTCCTATAAATATGGCAGATATTCCTGCCGATGCTCCTAATAAGACACTAAACGATGCCGTTTTAGAAAATACAGGAAAAAAATTGTAACTCAGTAAGAAAATGAGTCCGCCAAAAATAGTTCCTAATACATAAAAAGTAACAAATTGTTTCGGTGTAAAATACTGTACAAACAAATTACCAATATAATACAAGGCAATTAAATTTAGTAGAATATGAATAAAACTGGCGTGTAAAAATCCGTATGTGATAAGTGTCCAAGGTTTGGTAAGAAAATCGCTAAATGTAGCAGGTAACGAAAACCAATCTACTAATAAATTGGTATTGCTTTCAAATAAAAAACTAAGTGTATTAAAAACAAAAACGAATAAAAACACCGCTACATTTATATAGATGAAACGTTCTACAATAGAAGCGTATTTGTATTTGGTTTGTATGTTTTGTAAAAGACTCATTAGTTTGTTTTAAATTGATTTTTTTTCCAATACCAAGCAATAATAAAACCGATTAAAGCACCACCAACATGGGCAAAATGTGCCACGTTTCCTATAGAATATTTTGTCATTCCGAAGAATAAATCACCTAAAATCATTACAGGAATAAAGTATTTGGCAGCAATAGGAACAGGAAAAAATATCAAAGCTAATTTTGCATTAGGAAATGCTAATCCAAAAGCAACTAAAACTCCATAAACAGCACCAGATGCTCCTACGGCAGGTGTGTGATATAAGCTGTAAAATTCGCTCATGGTTTGGTTAGATAGAGTAATAATATCGTCATTGTACCTGCCAGAATCTAAAATATTTTGAATATCAGCAGTAGAAATTCCTAGATTTAATAATTGATCATAAATGCCGTTAAACTGATAATAATTAACCAATGTGTAAATGATTCCTGCTCCTAATCCTGCAGAAAAATAGAAAAATAAAAATTTATTTCGTCCCCACATTTGTTCTAATGGTGTACCAAACGCCCATAAACCGTACATATTAAATAATATATGCGAAAAACTACCGTGCATAAAAAGGTGAGAAACATATTGCCAAATACCAAAATGTTCGTTTTTAGGAAAATGTAGTGCTAAAATGTTGGTAAAATCCATCTTTAAAAATTGCGGAGCAATAAAAAAGATAACATTGATAATAATTAAGTGTTTTATACCTTCTGTAAGTCTATTATTCATCGATTAGCTATTAAAAATATGATCTATTTCTTGTAAAGTTAGGGTTTTAAAAGTGGGTTTTCCTGTGGGAGAAACCGATGGTTCTTTGCACGAAAATAAATTATGAACAAGGTTTTCTTGCTCGTTCTCTGTAAGTTGTGTTCCTGTTTTTATTGCCAAGGTTTTGGCAAAAGATTTTGCCATGACATCTACGTGACTAAAACTACTATCGGGTACTTCTAAATCGATATCATTTAGTAATTGTTCTAAAATTTTTGTTACTTGACTTTCGGTAATTGAAGTCGGAATTCCGTTAATAGTAACACTATCTTTGGTAAATTCTTCAAACTGAAACCCTGTACTTTCTAAATCAGATTTTACGGTATAAATAATTTCTATTTCTGCTGATGAAAAGCCGATTTTTACAGGAAATAATAATTGCTGACTCGCCGCTTCTTTTTCAGTGATATTTGCTAAAAAATCTTCATATAACACACGTTGATGCGCTAAAGATTGATGAATTAACACCATACCAGATTTGATAGAACTCAATAAATATTTTTTCTGAATTTGAAAGGTTTTACCTGTGTCTGTTTGAGTGTTTTGATGAAATAACTCTTCTTGTTGTACATCATCAAACGGATTATCGGTTGTGTATAGAGCCTCCCAAGAAGCACTTTCTTTTTTGTATTGATTGTTTGTTGTAAAAGCAGGTTGTTGTGCTGTTTTAAACGGATTAAAATTAGGATCGACAGTTATTTTTGGAACAGCACCATTTGTTTTAGATTGAAATTGATACGGAGTATCTAGATTTGCATCTCTATTAAAATCTAGCACAGGCGCAACACTATATTGCCCTAAACTATGTTTTACAGTAGCTCTTAAAATGGCATATAAGGCTTTTTCATTATCAAACTTTATTTCTGTTTTTGTAGGATGAATATTAATATCAATACTATTTGGAGGCACTGTTAAATACAAGAAATAGGAGGGATGCGTTCCGTGTTCTAACAAGCCGTCAAATCCGTTTACTACTGCGTGATGCAAGTACGAACTCTTTATAAATCGGTCATTGACAAAAAAGAATTGTTCGCCTCTTTTTTTCTTCGCAAAATTAGGTTTTGCTACAAATCCGTTGATGGTAATAATATCGGTATGTTCATTTATTGGCACTAATTTTTCATTCATTTTAGCACTAAAAATAGCCACAATACGTTTGCGTAAATTACTTTCTTTTAAATGATAAACTTCGTTGTTATTGTGGTGCAATAAAAAAGCAATAGTAGGATGCGCTAATGCTACTCGCTGAAATTCGTCAATAATATGACGTGTTTCAATCGTATCTGACTTTAAAAAATTACGTCTTGCAGGAATGTTGTAAAATAAGTTTTTTACGGCAATACTTGTGCCTTTTGCGGTGGTAATTACTTCTTGACTTACTACTTTACTACCTTCAATTTTAATATGTGTGCCTAATTCTTCGTTTTCTTGTTTGGTTTTTAATTCTACATGAGCAATGGCAGCAATAGACGCTAAAGCTTCGCCACGAAAACCTTTGGTATTTAGGTTAAATAAATCATCGGCATTTCTAATTTTAGAGGTTGCATGACGCTCAAAAGACAAACGAGCATCTGTAACGCTCATTCCTTTGCCATTATCAATTACTTGCACCAAGGTTTTACCTGCATCTTTTAAAAGTAATTTTATAGAAGTTGCGCCTGCATCAATAGCATTTTCTAGCAATTCTTTTACTACAGAAGCGGGTCTTTGCACCACTTCGCCAGCAGCAATTTGATTGGCAACATGATCGGGTAATAATTGAATAATATCTGCCATTAATTTTTAGAATAAAAAATTGACAAATCGAAATCGATGATGTATAAAAAGATAAAAACCAAGGCTAAAACGATGTATAAGATGGTTTTATTAATTCCTTTTGATGCTTTTAATTCGTCAAAAGCGGTAGTAAATCTTGCTTTTAGTCTTTTGTTTTTACCAACGGTAGTTCTAAATTCATCAAATTTATGAGAAACTTGATACGGATTTCCTTCTCCTTTATAATATCGTGGTTTGTAATCAAATTTTTTGTTGGTACGTTTTATAAATCCCATAGTTTAGAATGTTAGATTAGATTGATAGTTGTATGCAAAAATCAGTCCAATATACAAGTAAAGTCAAAATTACAGAAATTAAAGAAAAGGAGGAAAGGTATTTTGTGAAAAGATTTAAAAAGATGTTAGATTTGAGATGTAAGAGAAAAGAATCTAGAGAAAAGAATCAAGAGAAAAGATTAGAGAGTCAAGAGTTTTATAATTTGTAACAACTAACAACTAATCCCTAACAACTAATCCCTAATTACTAACCACTAATTACTAACCACTAATCTCCTAAATCAGCCATTTTTATTGCGGCAACGGCACATTCAATTCCTTTGTTGCCTAATTTACCTCCAGCACGATCAATAGATTGTTGTTTGTTATTATCGGTTAAGACACAAAAAATAACAGGAATATTGTATTTAATATTTAAATCTTTAATTCCTTGAGTAACGCCTTCGCACACAAAATCGAAATGTTTGGTTTCTCCTTGAATTACATTTCCGATAGCAATAATGGCATTTACTTGTTGCGTTTCAATCATTTTTTTACATCCGAAAATCAATTCGAAGCTTCCAGGAACATCCCAAGAAATAATATTTTCTTTGCTTGCGCCACAATCTAAGAGCGTTTCAATAGCTCCTTTTTGTAGGTTTTTTGTAATGTCAGGATTCCATTCAGAAACAACAATCCCAAACCGAAAATTTTTCGCATTTGGGATGGTGTTTTTATCGTAGTAAGATAAATTGGTGGTGGCCATTATCTTTATTATTGAGCGTATTTAGCGCTGTTAATGTATTTTTCTATGTCTTTACCTTGTTCAGATTACGAATAGTTTTCTCTAATTTTGGTAAATAAAGAGGCTGCTTTATCAAACTTTTTTAAATTCATAGCTGTTTGAGCCGCTTTAAATAAAAATAGAGGTGTTGTAAATTCGTTACTTCTTTTGTTTGCAGCTTTTTCATAATATTCTAAGGCTTCGGTTGCTTGGTCTAAATCAGCAAAAGCATCACCAATGGCACCTAAAGCAATAGAACCTAGCATTTCATCATCAGAATCAAATTTACTTAAATATTCTATGGCTTTATCATATTTTTTCATTTGTAAATACGAAACACCTGCATAATAATTTGCAATATTTCCAGCTTTTGTACCGCTATAAGAATCAGCAATATCTAAAAAACCATATTTACCATCAGCACCTTCTAAACCTAAAACTAACAGAGAATCAGCATTTACACCTGCTGCAGTAGCTGCTTCGTTAAAATATTTTCTTGGAAACGCCAATTCGTTAGAAGCTTCTTTTTCGGTTGGTTCTACAATATATTTATTGTATCCTAAAACTGCTAAAACTAAAACAACAATAGCAATAAGTCCTATAAAAAGGGCTTTACTATTTTTTTCAATCCATTGTTCAGATTTACTTGCGGTTTCGTCTAAGGTATTAAACACTTCTGCAGTTGTACTTTGTGTTTCTTCAGCTAATTGTTGCTCCTTATTATCTTTAGGTTTATACCCTCTTTTCTTGTATGTTGCCATTTCTTGCTTAAAAATTATAGGTCGCAAAAATAGTTTTTTTAATTGGATTTTAAAAGGGTATATTTCGTAAATTTTCAATAATTTGCGCATTATTAAATCCTTTGTAGTGTAAAACATGTATTTACAAAAACTCTCTTTAGTTAATTTTAAGAATATCGAATCTCAAACTTTTGATTTTCAGCAGAAAATAAATTGTTTTGTAGGAAATAATGGCGTAGGAAAAACCAATGTTTTAGATGCTATTTACTATTTGTCTTTTGCAAAAAGTTATTTTAATCCTGTTGCTGTTCAAAATATTAAACATGATGCGCCTTTTTTTATGGTAGAAGGAAGCTATTTATTGCACAAACGAGAAGAAAAAATTTTGTGTAGTTTAAAAAGAGGACAAAAAAAAGTATTGAAAAGGAATGGTACGGCTTATGATAAATTTTCGGAACATATCGGGCAGTTTCCGTTGGTTATTATTTCGCCTTCAGATAGAGATTTAATTATAGAAGGAAGCGAACGACGTAGAAAATTTATGGATAGCGTAATTTCTATGCAAGACACTTTGTACTTACAGAATTTAATAGCTTATAATAAGGTGTTAAGTCAACGAAACGCCTTGTTAAAGTATTTTGCATTAAACAGAACTTTTGATGCACTAAATTTAAAAGTATATGATGAATTGTTGATAAAACACGGAGCAATAATTCATCAAAAAAGAACCAATTTTTTAAAAGAATTTACGCCTATTTTTGATGAGAAGTACCAATTGATTTCTGGCAAGAAAGAAGATGTAAAATTAACCTATAAAAGTCAGTTGTCAACGGTTGATTTTGAAACATTATTACAGCAAAATTTAGAAAAAGATAGAATGCTGCAATACACAAGTGTAGGAATTCATAAAGACGATTTAGGCTTTGAAATTGATACATTTCCGATCAAAAAATTTGGGTCTCAAGGACAACAAAAATCTTATTTAATTGCCTTGAAATTGGCACAGTTTCAGTTTATTAAGCAGCAATCTAAGGTAGTTCCTATCTTGTTGTTAGATGATATTTTTGATAAATTAGACGAATTAAGAGTGTCGCAAATAATAGATTTGGTAAATAAAGACGAGTTTGGGCAAATTTTTATCACCGATACTCATTATAACAGAACAGAAGAGGTGATAAAAAAAAGCGAAAAACCGTATCAAATTTTTCAATTATAACTTCATAAAAAATGAGCAAAAGAGAAAATGAAAGCTTTTCGGTTAAAGATTTGATGCAATCTTTTATCAAAGAAAATAATTTAAGCAAAGGGTTTCAAAAAATTGAAATTGCCGAAGCATGGGCAAAATTAATGGGACAAGGTGTGGTTTCTTACACAACCTCTGTAGAACTACAAAATAAAACTTTGGTAGTACGTTTATCATCATCAGTATTAAGAGAAGAATTAAGTTACGGCAAAGAAAAAATCATCCGTATGCTTAATGAAGAAATAG